>NZ_JBHVZA010000006.1:10429-274296 GCF_042880275.1 Streptomyces sp. NPDC058308 | reverse complement strand
TGGTGGGGGGGGGCGGTACGGGTGGGGGCCCGCCGCCCGGTGGCTTGGCGGGGGCGGGGGGGGGGCCGCGGGTGCCCCGCCCCCGGGGGGGGGGGCGCACCTCCGTCGTACGGCGAGCGGGGTCAGGCGACCGCGAGCTCGACCTTGATGTTGCCGCGCGTGGCGTTCGAGTACGGGCACACCTGGTGGGCCTTCTCGACCAGGGACTGCGCGGTGGCCGCGTCCACGTTCGGGATGGAGGCGGTGATCGCGACCTCCAGGCCGAAGCCACCGGCCTCGTTCTGGCCGATGCCGACCTTGGCGGTCACGGTCGAGCCGGAGATGTCGGCGTTCTCCTTGCGGGCGACCACACCGAGGGCGCCCTGGAAGCAGGCGCTGTAACCGGCCGCGAAGAGCTGCTCGGGGTTGGTGCCCGCGCCGCTGCCGCCCATCTCCTTCGGCGGGTTCACTACGACGTCGAGCTTGCCGTCGTCGCTGGCCACACGGCCGTCGCGGCCGTTCTCCGCAGTGGCGACGGCGGTGTACTTGACGTCGATCTTCTGGATGGACATAAGTGTCTGTTCCTCCTGAGATGTGACGTGGTGCGCGCCCACAACCACGGTTTGTGGAATTAGGTTATCGGATACCGGAAGAATGCTGGCGGGCGTCTCGCGTCTCAGCCGAGGGAGACGATCATCTTTCCGGTGTTCTCGCCGCGGAGCATGCCGAGGAAGGCGTCCACGCCGTTCTCCACGCCCTCGACGACCGTCTCGCGGTACTTGAGCTCGCCGGAGCGGATCCAGCCGCCGACCTCGCGGACGAACTCGGGCTGGAGGTCGCTGTGGTCCTGCACGAGCATGCCCTGCAGGCGCAGGCGCTTGCCGATGACCAGGGCGAGGTTGCGCGGGGCCGGGGTCGGCTCCTTGTCGTTGTAGCCCGCGATCATGCCGCAGATGGTGGCGCGGCCGTGCACGTTCAGACGGCTGATGGCGGCCTCCAGGTGCTCGCCGCCGACGTTGTCGAAGTAGACGTCGATGCCGTCGGGGGCGGCCTCCTTGAGCTGCTCGGCGACCGGCTTGTCGTCCTTGTAGTTGAAGGCCGCGTCGAAGCCGTACTCCTCGACGAGCAGCTTGACCTTCTCCTCCGAGCCCGCCGAGCCGATGACGCGCGAGGCGCCCTTCAGCTTGGCGATCTGCCCGACCTGGCCGCCGACGGCACCGGCCGCGCCGGAGACGAAGACGGCGTCGCCCTCCTTGAAGGAGGCGACTTCGAGCAGCCCGGCGTACGCGGTCAGACCCGTCATGCCGAGCACGCCGAGGTACGCGGAGAGCGGCGCGGCCTGCGCGTCGACCTTGGTGGCGTGCTGGGCGGGCACGGAGGCGTACTCGCGCCAGCCCGCGAAGTGCAGGACGTGGTCGCCGACCGCGAAGCCGTCGGCGTTCGACGCGATGACCTCGCCGACCGCGCCGCCCTCCATGGGGCGGTCCAGCTGGAACGGCGGGACGTACGACTTCACGTCGTTCATCCGGCCCCGCATGTACGGGTCCACGGAGAAGTACAGGTTGCGGACCAGGACGCGGCCCTCGGCCGGGGCCTCCACGGGGGCCTCGCGCAGCGCGAAGTCCTCCGGGACCGGCCAGCCGGACGGGCGCCGCACGAGGTGCCATTCGCGGCCGACGGAGGGGAGCTGCTCGGGGGTGACGGTCATGGGGGCGTCCTCCTACTGCATGCGGGGTCACTGCGAGAAGTGCTTCAGGTCATGCTTCGGTCATGGGTAATGCTTCAGGTTGTGAAACAACCATGCTCCTGAATATTTCATGATGTCAAGTAAACGGGTAGCCTGATGAGCATGGCCACCAGTAGCTCCCGTGCCCGCACTCCCCGCACCGACCCGCTGACGCTCGAAGTCGTCGAGCTCATCGGCTCGGTCGTGGCCCGCTACCACGAGGAGTACGAGGAGGCGGCCGCCGGACACGCGCTGACCGGGGCGCAGGCACGGGTACTGGGACTGCTCTCCCTCGAACCTATGCCCATGCGCCGCATCGCGCAGAAGCTGAAGTGCGAGCCGTCGAACATCACGGGGATCGTGGACCGGCTTGAGGCGCGGGGGCTCGTCGAGCGACGGGCGGACGCGGGGGATCGCCGGGTGAAGCTGGCGGCGGTGACGGAGGAAGGCGTCGAGGTCGCCCGCGGTCTGCGGGAGTCACTCCACTTCGCGCGGGAGCCGCTGGCCGAGCTGTCTCGGGATGAGCGGGTCGCTTTGCGTGGGCTCCTGCGGAGGATGCTCGGCGAAGTGTGAGGTTTGCCCCCCCGGGGGGCGGGGGATTCGGGTGCGGGTTCGTTGTGGTTGGTCGCGCAGTTCCCCGCGCCCCTGGGGTGTCCGGAGTGCTCGGCGCCTATAGGTGAGGGTTGCGCGGGGGTGGTGATTTCGGGTGCGGGTCGTTGTGGTTGGTCGCGCAGTTCCTCGCGCCCCTGGGGGCGGCCGGGGGGCTCGGTGTCTATCTGCGTGGGCTTACGTGCACCACCACAGGAAGCGGTCGCAGGTTTTTGTGGGGGTTGGGTCGGGGGGAGTCGTTGGTTTGGGGTGGGTCGTGGTGGCTGGGGGTGTCGGGCGGGGTGGGGCGGGGGTGTTGCGCGGGGGTGGTGGGGCGTTCGATGCCGGGGAGTCGGGGCTGTCGGCGCCTTCGTCGGTGCCCCGCGCCTCGTCGCCCTCGCCCTCGTCCCGGTGCCGCTTCTCCTCCGCGCGGCGGGACGTCTCCGCCGACGGCGCTGCCGACGTGGCCGACGCGTCCTCCACCTCGGTGCCGCCGCCCGCGCCCGGGTCCGGGCTCGCGGAGCCCGCGGGGGACGCCTGCGCGGTCGCGTCGGCGTCGGGAACGGACGAGGACGCGGCGGGATTCTCGGAGGCGCCCTCCGTGCCGAGCTCCGCGAGGCTCAGGCCGCCCGCCGCGAGCGCCAGGCCGGCCGTGACGAAGAGGACCTTGCGGCGCCTGCGCCGGTGCGCCCTGCGGCTGCGCTCCTTGCGGCGGCCGCGGCCGCGCGGGGACGACTCCTCGTACGCGCCGCCGTCGGCGTCCGCTTCGTCCGGCGAGGCTGCGGCGACCGACCGCGCATACTCCCGGCATGCTTCGGCCGGGGTTCCGCACCCGGGGCAGGCGAGGGCGCCGTTGAGGTGCCTGCGGCACGGGTGGCAGTAGTCCATGAGGCATGGAGGCTAGGTGCCGGATCGGCGACAGCGGAAGCCGACGCTGTGAAAGTTGTGTGCGGAATCGAAAGGTCCGGTCACGTCCGGGTGTCAGAGCCTGTCTTTGAACCCCCGTCGTCCGCGCGAAGCGCGGGCGCAGCGGCGCGCGGTGCGTGCGATCGGTGTGCGGAGCCCCAGGTCATGTGGCGGAGCCACCTGTCCTGGGGCTCCGTGCGCCGAGCGTGCGTGCCGCGTGTCGGGGCGCAGGCGGGGGTTCAAAGACAGGCTCTCAGAGCCTGCCCAGGAGGCCCCGCAACCGGCGGGCCCGCAGCACCAGTTCCAGTTCGAACCGGCGGTCCGGGTCGTCAATCTCGTCACCCCAGAGTTCCCTGATCTGGCGTAGGCGGTAGCGCACGGTCTGGGGGTGGACGCCCAGGCGGGCCGCCACCTCGGGGGCGCCGCCGCGGGTTTCCAGCCAGGCGAGCAGGGTCTCGGCGAGGCGGCGCCCGTGGGCGGGACCGCAGTGGTCCAGCGGGGCCAGGCAGCGGCGCGCCAGGTCCTCGATGAGTTCCTCGGGCTGCAGGAGCACCAGCGCCTCGGTGTGCTCCGTGCAGTGCAGGACCTCACCGGAGGGCAGCAGGCCGCGCTCCATGAGGCGTACGGCGGCTTCCGCCCAGCGCAGCGATTTCGCCGCGTCGACCAGGGGCACGGGCGGGCCGATGGCGCCCGACCAGCCGGCCATGGCGCGGCGCAGGAGTTCGGGCCGGCCCGCCGCGTCGGGGTCGGGCACCACCATGCGGGGCTGTTCGGCCTCCATGTCGAGGAGGACGCCCTGCCCGACGGCGGGTGCGACGGCCTCGCGCGCGGGGCGCAGCAGTACGCCGACGGCGACGCGTTCGGGCAGCTGCCAGCCGACGCGGGCGGCGCGTTCGCCGAGGCCGTGGCCGAAGGCCGCGTGCCCGGCGGCCGAGGAGGGTCCGGAACCGGCGCCGTGGAACGCTCCGGAGGCGGTCTCGGAGCGCCGCTCCGCCAGCAGCAGTTCCATCAACTTCCGTTGCAGGCGCAGCCGTTCGCCCGCCTCGCGCGCCGCCGCCTCCGCGTATCCGCGTACGGACTGGTCGACGAGGCCGTCCAGGTACTCGAAGCCCGACTCGGCGAGTTCGTACATGGCCGGGGGCGGGATCTCGATCTGCTGGCCGATCTCGGCGAGGCGCCGCCAGGCGAGGCGCACCCCGAGGCGGTAGATCGCCTGGAGCGAGTCGAGGGTGCGGCCGTGCAGGCCCTCGCCGCGGCCGAACTCCTGGAAGACCTCCAGGGGATAGCGCGGCCGCCCCTCCTGGGACGCGAGCTGCTGTACGAAGCCCTCCAGGGCGCGGCGGATGCCGACCAGGGCCATCGGCTCGCCCGAGTCGTCGAGGACGACAGGAAGGCCCGGGTACTCGGCGCGGATCTCGCGCAGGATGTCCTCGGCGAGCGCGGGGGCCTCCTCCAGGGCCAGCGCGGCGAACTGCCGTACCTGCCGGGGCGGTACGTCGCGCCAGGCGGAGCGGGCCGCGGGGCGGTCCGGGTCCTCGTCGGCGGTCATGGGGTCGGGGGCGGCGGCGGTCTCGGCGGGCTGGGTGTCAATCGCGGCCACGGTCGCTCACTGTCCCCGCGCAGGCGTCTCGTAATGCACCAGGGGGGTGTTGGGCTGATCCGGTGTGGCGTCGAGGAGCGCGACGATGCCGAGCGCGGCGCCCACGGCGAGGAGCGCGCCGGCGGCGACGGTGAGTGAAGCGGCGAGCAGTCGGTGCATTGCGAGGGTCAGCCTCTCTGTCGGAGGTCGTCCCCACCCTGGTCACGCAGTCCCTCGGCCAGGTCGAGCGGCTCCGGCCGCGATGCCCTGGTCGCCCCGCCTTTACCGGCCCCGCCCGGCAAGTGCCCAGTCTCTGCAATGCATTGACACTTCGTCAAGGGTGCGCTTACGGTTCCCGGCCCATACGGCTCGGTAACACTCTCCCGCCCTCAGCCCAGGAGTGACCTCATGCGCCGCACCGCCTCTCCTTTGTCGCTGATCCTTCTCGGGCTTGGCGCATTCCTTCTGGTCCTCGCACCGATGCTCGCCTGGTACGTCGAGCCGCGCGCGAAACGCACGCCCGTCGACATCGACACCATCACCGTCTTCAAGGGCAAGGGGAGTTACTTCGACACCGAGAAGATCAAGACTGTCCACGACAAGAACCTCACCATCACCCGGCAGGTGCGCGGCGACGTCGAGGACAGCGAGGACAGCGGGCGGGCCGTCTGGGACGTGTCCACGTCCGTGGACCCGGACAAGTCGCTGCCCGCGGCCGACCCGCACGACTCGCTCCAGTGGACGCAGGAGCGCTGGGTCACCGACCGGAGGACGAACGCGCCGGTGCACTGCTGCGGCGAAGAGCCGTACTTCGAGGGCGAGGCGTACCTCAAGTTCCCCTTCGACGTGGAGAAGCGGTCCTACCGCTGGTGGGACAACACGCTGGGCGCGACGGTGCCGCTGACCTACCGGGGCACGAAGAAGATCCAGGGGTACGAGGGCTACCGCTTCACAGCCACCGTGAAGGCCACGAAGACCGGCACGCGCCAGGTGCCGGGGCGGATGGTCGGTCAGCCGAAGAAGAGCCAGGTGATCGCGGACGAGTACTACGCCAACCACGGCATCGAGCTCGTCGCCGACCAGCGCACCGGCCGGATCATCTACGCCGCCATCGGCCCCCGCAAGACGCTGCGCGCGCCCGGCTCCGACAAGGACTCGACGGTGCTGCTCGACAGCGAGCGGATCGCGTTCACGCCGGCCACGCAGAAGGAGCAGGTGAAGCTCGCCGACGACGACAGCGGCCGCCTGAAGCTGGTCGGCGAGACGCTTCCGGTCGCGGCGGCGGCGCTGGGCGGGGTGCTCGTGGTGGCCGGATCCGTACTCCTCGCGCGAGGGCGCCGTGGCGACGGGGCAAACGGTCCGGGAAGGCCGGGTAAAGCGGCGGAGCCGGGGAGTCCGAATCCCGGGACGCCGCCGACCGCCCTGCAGTCGACCACGATGTGATGCGCAGTCAGCTCCCGAAAGCCCGGAAATTGTCACTTCGGTGAGTAGCCGCGCGGTACGGGGCGGCGAACACTGTCCACCCCACCCGCGCACAGTTCCCGCGCCGTCCGAGCACCGACCCGCACCGCCCGCACGGCCCCGCGCCACCTGCCCCACCACCCCGCACAGGCCGAACCCAGCACGACCGCGGGAGTCCCCCCACGGCTCCGCGACCCGGCCCGCACCACCTCGCTCCACCCCGCTCCACCCCGCTCCACCCAGCAGGATCCAACAGAACCCAGCAGAACCCAGCAGGACCGTTCCTCCCGACCGGACCCCCCACAGTTCCGCACCCTGAGACGAGTTGGAGCACGCATGCCCCAGCACGTACCGTCCTCGCTGCGCGCGGCCGCGCCACGCCGCGCGGAGCGTCTCCCGGCGACTCCCCCACACCCGCGCCGGATCGTCTTCCTCGCCCACCGCGACCTCGGCAACCCAGCCGCGGGCGGATCCGAACTCCTCGTCGACCGGCTCGCCGACGGGTTGAGCAAACAGGGCCACCAAGTCACCCTGCTGTGCGGCGGACCCGCCGCCTACCGCGACTACCGCGTGGTCTCCGCGGGCAGCGACAAGGGCCACTACCTGCGGGCACGCGCCGCGTTCGCCCGGCAGATCGGCGACTGCGACCTGCTCGTCGAGGTCTGCAACGGCATGCCGTACCTGGCGCCGCTGTGGCACCGCGGGCCCACCCTCTGCCTGGTCAACCACGTCCACACCGACCTGTGGGGCATGCGCTTCCAGGGCGCGCTCGCCCCGGCCGCCCGGATCGGCCGACGGCTCGAACACTGGGCCCTCTCGGGGGCGCAGCGCGGCAACCTCCTCGTGGCCGTCTCGCCGTCGACGGCCACCGCGCTGCGGGGCATCGGCGTCGAGCGCGAACGCATCCGGATCGTGCACAACGGCGTCGAGGAGCCGGGCCCGCTGCACGCCCGCTCCGACGAGCCGCTCTTCCTGGCGATGGGCAGGCTCGTCGAGTACAAGCGGATCGATCTGCTGCTGCGGCTGTGGGAGCGCGTCAGGCCCGTCACGGGCGGCCGGCTCGTGATCGTCGGCGACGGCCCCGAGCGCCGGAGACTGGAGCAACTGGCGGGCCCGGGCGTCGAGTTCAAGGGCCACGTGGCCGAGGCGGAGAAGCACCGGCTGCTCTGTGAGGCCTGGATGCTGCTCCATCCGTCGGCCGTGGAGGGCTGGGGGCTCGTCATCACCGAGGCGGCCACGCGCTCCACGCCCTCGATCGGCTTCGACGTCCCCGGCGTGCGCGACTCCGTCGTGGACGGCGTGACGGGCCTGCTCGCGCGGGGCGAGAGTTCCTTCGCCGCCGCCTGGTGCACGCTGGCCCTCAGCGCCGAGCGCCGCAGATCCCTCGGCAAGGCCGCCGGTGAGCGGGCCACCCAGTTCCGCTGGGGCAACACGGTGCGGCAGTTCCAGGCCGTGGCGGCCGAGGCGGCCACCGCGCATCTGGCGGCCCCTGGCCCCCCGGCACCCCAGGGGTCTGCGTGAAGGACCCGTCGCTGCGCCGTTCCGCCACCCTGCTCCGGGCCTTCCTGCGCGAGCAGCAAGAGCCCGAACGGTGCTACACGCTCCTCGCCCGCGACGCCGCCGACCAGGTCGAGGCGTACGGCCCGGTCCGCGGCCGGGTCGTCGTCGACATCGGCGGCGGGGGCGGCTACTTCACCGAGGAGTTCCGGCGGCGCGGCGCGCAGTGCTTCCTCTTCGAGCCGAATCCGGCCGAGCTGGGGGCCAAGCCGCCCGAGGGGGCGGTGGTGGCCGACGGGTATCTGCTGCCGCTGGCTGACGGCGTCGCCGACGTCACGTTCTCCTCGAACGTCCTGGAGCACGTCGACGACCCGCAGACGTTCCTCAGCGAGATGGTCCGGGTGACCGCGCCCGGCGGGCTGATCTACGTCTCGTTCACCAACTGGTACTCCCCGTGGGGCGGCCACGAGTGGGCGCCCTGGCACTACCTGGGCGCCGGGCGGGCCCGCGCCCGCTACGAACGGCGCACCGGGAGGGCCGCGAAGCACGCGCTCGGCGAGAACCTCTTCGCGCACCACGTCGGAACGACCCTGCGCCAGGTGCGGGAGCGCACCGACGTGGAGGTCGTGTCGGCGCGCTCCCGCTACTGGCCGTTCCTGGCCGGGGCGATCACCAAAGTGCCGGGTGTGCGCGAGGTCGCGACCTGGAACCTCCTCCTCATCCTCAGGCGGTGTCCATGACCACGGTCCAGGCCCCACCCCCGGCGGCCGCAAGACCCACGACCGATGCCCCTGAACCCTCGCGGGGGCCGCGCTCGCGGCGCTGGTTGCTGGGGTTCTGGGCCGTGGTGTTCGTGGCGTTCCTGGCGGTGCGGCCGGGGCGGATGACGTTCGACACCAAGCTCGGTGTCTCCGTCGACCCCTGGCAGTTCCTCTCCGACCTGGGCCAGTTGTGGCACGACCGGGGCGGCTTCGGCGGAATCCAGGACCAGTACGTCGGCTACGCCTTCCCGATGCTGCCGTTCTACGGCCTGGCGAAGCTCGTGCACCTGCCGGTGTGGCTTGCCGAGCGGCTGTGGCTCTCGCTGATCGTGGCGGCGGCCTTCTGGGGGGCCGTGCGGCTCGCCGAGCGCCTCGGCATCGGCAGCCGCCACAGCCGGCTCCTCGGCGCGGTGGTGTACGCGCTGTGGCCGACGTTCACCATCGTGATCGGGTCGACGTCGGCGGCCGCGCTGCCCGGCGCGGTGCTGCCGTGGGTGCTGCTGCCGCTGACCGACGAGCGGATCAGCGCGCGCCTCGCCGCGTGCCGCTCGGCGCTGATCATCCCGTTCATGGGCGGCGTGAACGCGGCGGCGACGCTCGCCTCGCTGCTGCCCGTGGGCCTGTATCTGCTCTCCAGGTCGAACGGCCCGCGCAAGCGGAAGCTGATCACTTGGTGGGTCCCGGGTGTCATCCTCGCCACCGCCTGGTGGGTCGTACCGCTGCTCATGCTCGGCATCCACGGCGAGAACTTCCTTCCCTACGTGGAGAATTCGGCCACCACGACCGGCACCATGTCGGCGACGGAGACGCTGCGCGGCGCCGGCAACTGGGTCGCGTACCTGCACTTCGGCGAGGCCTGGCTGCCCGCGGGCTGGACGGTGGCGACGGCCGTCGTGGCCGTCGTCTGCTCGGCCCTCGCCGCCGCCCTCGGCCTCGCGGGTCTGGCGCGCCGCGATCTGCCGGAGCGGCGCTGGCTGGTCCTGACGGTCCTCTCCGTGGCCCTGGTGACGCTCGCCGGATACGGCGGGGCGTTCGGGGCGCCGTTCCACGGGACCGTCCAGTCCTGGCTGAACGGCGGCCTCGTCCCCTTCCGCAACATCTACAAGTTCCAGACGGGCCTGGCCCTCGCGCTCGCCTTCGGCCTGATGCACCTGGTCGGCGTGGCCGCCCAGACGCGCGGCGCGCGGCCGCTGCGCGGCAGGCGGTACGCGCCGCTGATCGCCGCGGTCCTCGTGCTGCCCGGCCTGGCGTGGCCGTACCTCAACGGCTCGATCCTGCAGCCCGGTTCGTTCAAGAAGCTGCCGACGTACTGGCAGGCGACGTCCGACTGGCTGGAGAAGTACTCCCCGGACTCCCGCGCCCTCGTCGTCCCGGCGACCGCGCACGGCATCTACACCTGGGGCTCGCCCATCGACCAGCCCCTGGACGTGCTCGCCGACTCGCGCTGGGCGCAGCGCGACTACGTGCCGTTCGGCACCCCGGGCAACCGCCGCGCGATGGACGCGGTCGAGCAGGCGCTGATGACCGGGGGCCAAGTGCCGGGCCTGCGCGACTACTTGACACGGGCGGGCCTCTACTACGTGGTCGTACGCAACGACCTCGACCCGGACCAGGTCGGCCACGTCCCGTCCGCCACGGTCAAGCGCACCCTGGAGGAGTCGGGCTTCAGCCGGGTGACGGGCCTCGGCCCGACCACGACCGACGGGACGATCCACAACGACACCCCGCTCCAGATCGAGGGGCTCTACCCGCGCCAGCGGGCGGTGGAGATCTACGCTCCAGGCAAGGGGGCCGAGCGCCCCGGCCAGGCGGGCCTGAAGCCGGTCTCCAACACGGCGGTCGTCAGCGGCGGCCCTGAGTCGCTGCTCCCGCTCTCCGCCGACCCGGCGATGCGGGACCGACCGACCGTCCTGACCGGCGACAACCACCCGGGCGTCGGGGCTCCCGCCCTGCAGGCGGTCGGCGACGGCCTGCGCCGCGCCGACACCCGCTTCGGCCTGGTCAACACCAACACCTCGTACACGTACACGCGCGACGAGCGGAACGCGGTCGACGCGCAGCAGGACGCGGGCAAGAAGCCGCACCAGATCCTGCCGACCAAGGGGATCGAGCACCAGACGACGGCGGAGCTGCGCGGCGCCAAGTCGGTCTCGGCGTCCAGCTACGGCAACTGGCTCTTCCACCTGCCGCAGTACGACCCGGTGAACGCCTTCGACGGGAACCCGGCCACGGCCTGGGCCGAGGGCAACGCCGATTCCGCGGACGGCGAGTGGATCAAGGCGGAGTTCCACTCCAAAGTCCAGGTTCCGGCCTCCTTCCGCGTCACGCCGCTGCCGCAGGACGGCGTGCGGTCCGCGCCCACCCGGGTGCGCGTGGAGACGGAGCGGGGCAGCGTCACCAGCAACCTCCAGCCGAACGGCATGGCCCAGCGGATCAAGGCCCGCGAAGGCGCCACCAAGTGGATCAGGATCACGATCCTGGACACCCAGGAGGCGCGCCCCGGCCTGACGGGCGCGGGCTTCGCGGAGATCAGCATCCCCGACGTGCGCGTCACCAAGCTCCTCCAGCTCCCCACGGACGCCGAGAAGTCCACGGACGCCCGCGCGAAGACCTACTCGATGCACCGCTCAAGCGACCCGGGCGCCCTCTCGCCGGTGAACTCCGAGGCGGGCCTGCACCGCCGCTTCACGACGACGGGCGACGGCGCGTACACGTTCAAGGGGAGCGCGGTGGCCGTGCCGGGCGCCGAACTGGACGAACTGCTCTACAAGGTGGCCCCGGAGCAGGAGCAGCAGATCATCGCCACCGCCGACTCCACGGCGAAGCTCGGCACCGGCCTGTCGCCGCGCAATCTCACGGACGGCGACCTGACGACCGGATGGATCGCGGGGTCCACCAACCGCCCGGTGATCCATCTCAAGTGGCCGGACGAACAGCCGGTGGGAGAGATCGTGCTGCCCGCGGCGGGCGGTCTGTCCACCCGCCCCGTGAAGATCGAGATCAGCTCGCCGGACGGCGCGGCGACCGCGGGCGTCGACGAGAACGGCCAGGCCCGCTTCACTCCGATCACCACTGACCGGATGGACATCACCATCACGGAGACCGCCCCGCTGACGGTGCACAACCCGGTCGCGGACAGCGACCTCCAACTGCCGGTGGGCCTCACCGAGGTGTACATCCCCGCGCTCGACAAGTACCGCACCCCGCAGCCCGCGGCCGACGAGCGCTTCTCGCTGCCCTGCGGCCAGGGCCCGACGATGTCGATCGACGGCGAGCTGTACCAGACGAGCGCCAAGGGCAGGGTCCGGGACCTCACCGAGCGCCGCCCGGTCGACATCACGCTCTGCCGCCGCGGCGAGGACGACCCCGAGGTCCGGCTCGACGCCGGGGCGCACAGCGTGGAGACGGGCGACGCGGGCCCGCTGGCCGTCATGGACGCGTCGCTGACCCTCGGCACACCGACCGCACCCGACACCACCTCCCGCGAACTGAAGGTCAAGGACTGGCTCGGCGACCGCCGCGAGCTCTCGGTCGGCTCGGGCGCGGCCTCGTACCTCACGACGTACGAGAACGTGAACGACGGCTGGAAGGCCACGCTCAACGGCAGGGAACTGACCTCGGTACGGCTCGACGGCTGGCAGCAGGGCTGGCTCGTGCCGCAGGGCGAGGGCGGCACGGTCAAGCTGAGCTACGAGCCGTCGCAGATCTACGAGATCGGCCTGATCCTGGCCGGTATCGGCGTCCTGGCGCTGATCGCAGGGACGGTGCTGTGGCGCCGCGAGCGGAACCACGAGCCCCCCTCCCCCGCACCGCCCGCCCCCGGCCTGATCCTGGGCACGGTGGCGCTCACACTGGTGGCCGCGCTCATCGGGGGCCTCTTCGCCCTCCTTGTCCCCGCCCTAGCGCTCCTCGCCCGGTGGCGCCACGCGCTCCTGGTGCCGCTAGCGTTCCTGGCGATGACCGGCGCGGGCATCGCGGCGGCGACCGGGGCGAGCGAGTCCATCGCCGCCGACGAGGGCCCATTCGGCCGCCCGGCCCAACTCCTCGCTCTCATAGCACTGTTCGCGGCGCTGGTATCGGTACGCGAGACACCACCACGCACCGCCGATACGTTGAAATACGCCCCGGCCACCCCCCCACCCCACGCACCCGCCCCCGACCCCGCGACGCAGCCCCTGCCCCTGCCCCGCCGCAACCGCAACCGCAAACGCGCCCCGGACACTCCACCCGAAGCGCCCCACCACGACGCGGGCCCGACCGTATCGGCCCGAGGCCCCGCGAAGGCCCAGCCGGAGCCCGCACCGCCGGGCGGCAGAACCATGCGCTTCCCGCGGCGCAGGCGACCGTCCACGACAGGAGAAGGCACCCACCGATGACCGCACTGGAACACCCCGCGCGGCGGCCGGGCGGCCCCGCACGGCCGCCGGCCCGCGTGCCGTTCCCCGTCGTCGACGAGGTCTCCCGGCACTGCCTCCAGGAGGAGGAGCCGGAGACCGTGCACATCGAGGTGCACCTGCCCGGCACCCCGGACCCGGACCGCCTCAGGGCGGCCTTCACCGAGGCCCTGCGCCGCCACCCCCGCATCCTGATGCGCGAGGCGCGGGGCCCCTGGTACCGCCGCCGCTACGAGTGGGAGCTGACCGACACCCCCGACACGGAGGTGGTGACCTTCCCGCCCCCCGAGCCGGACGCCCTGAAACGAGCCCGCGAAAGAGCCCTGGCCGAGGCACCCCCGCTGGCCCTCTCCCCACCCATCCGCCTGGAGGTGGTGGCGGCGCACCCCCCTCCCACGGAGGCGGAGGGCCGCGCACCCGACGTGAGGGGCCGCACCGGTATGTCCGCCCGGAGCACAGAGGCGCAAGCTCCGTCGACCATAACCGGGGCGGAGTCGCAAGGATGGCGAGGACGGACATACCGGTGCGGCCCCGCCCCGAAAACCACGGAGCACCCACCCCGGGAACAACCCGCCCTCCCCAAGACCGCCTCCGTACTCCTCCTCACCATCAACCACACAGCCCTGGACGGCCCCGCCTGCCTCCGCGTCCTGGCCACCGCCGCAGAGCTCTACGGCGGCCGGGACAACTCCCCGGCAGCACCCCCGACCCGCACCTCCACGCCCGGCTCGCCCCCCGAACCCCCGCCCGACGCACCCTCCGGCTGGGCACCCCCGGCACGGGTCGCCCGAGGCGCCCCCGAACCGTCCCCGGGCAACGGCATGCTCGTGGCGGAGCTGCCGGTCCCGCGCCGCCCCAAGGGCTCTCCCTTCACGGTGAACGACCAGCTCATGGTCGCGACCGCGCTGATGATCGCGCACTGGAACCACGAACACGGCGCGCGCCCCCGCCCGTTCCGCATCACGATGCCCGTCGACGACCGCCCGCGCGACGCCACCATGCCGATCGGCAACGGCACCCGCCTGGTCGAAGTGCCGTTCGACACATCCGAGTTGAACATGCACGCCTGGTCCCCCGAGGCAACCCACGACCTCCTACGACGCACCTCCGACCGAACCCGAGCCCTCAAGGCCCTCCCCCGCCCCCAACTGGGCCACGGCGCCGCCCTCCTGACCGCGCCCGTGCTCCCCGTCGCCGTCAGGGCCGCCGTCACCCGCGGCCTGCGCAGAGCGGCCGCGCCCTGGACGTCGACGACGCTCCTGAGCAACATCGGCCGCGTCCCGTACGCCCTCGACTTCGGCGACGCGGGCCGCGCGCACGCCGTGTGGTTCTCGGCACCGGCCCGCCTGCCCCGCGGCCTCACGGTGACCACCGCGTCGACGGCGGGCCGTCTGCACCTGGCCCTGCGCTGGTCGAAGACGCTGCTCAGCCACGGCGACGGCGCGCACCTGCGCGACCTCTTCGAGCGCTACCTCCATGCGACGGAACACACCGAACCCCACAGGCCCCACGGGGAGCCCACGTGACCACCGTGACCACCGAGCCCAAGCACCCCACGGACCTCCGGGACTTCTACGAGGACCCGTCCGTACCCGTCGCCTCGGGCGACGCCCGCAGCCTCCGCCAGGCCCGCATCCTCGCCGCCGCCCTCGGCCCCGCCACGTCCCGCACCGCCACGGTCCTCGACATCGGCTGCGGCGACGGCACGGCCGCGGCGACCGCGGCACCGCTCCTCGCGGGCCACCGCGTCATCGGCGTGGACTGGTCGCAGGACGCCCTGCGGCGCGCGCACGCCCGTCTCCCGTACGCCGTGCGGGGCGAACTCGGCGACGGCGGGCTGCCGTTCGCGTCCGGCGCGGCCGACGCCGTGCTGTTCAGCGAGGTCATCGAGCACCTCGTCGACCCGGACAGCGCCCTCGACGAACTCAGGAGGGTCCTCGCGCCGGGCGGTCACCTCATGCTCTCCACCCCCAACCTCGCGGCCTGGTACAACCGCGGGCTGCTCCTCGCCGGCGTCCAGCCCGTCTTCTCCGAGGTGAGCCTGCGCGCCATCCACGGCCGCCCCGGCAAGGAGGTCGTGGGACACCTGCGGCTGTACACGGCCCGCGCCCTGCGGGAGTTCGTCACGGCCGCCGGCTTCGAGGTGGTGCGGCTGTCCGGCGCGCCCTTCCACGGCGTACCGCGTCCGCTGCGCGCCCTGGACCGGCTGGCCTGCGCCGTGCCCGGCGCCGCCTCGATCCTCCTGTTGCACGCCCGAAAGGTCTGAGGCCCGTGTGGTGGGGCGTGGCGGCGGCGCTGTTCGCGAACCTGCTCTACAGCACCGGATTCGTGCTGGAGAAGAAGGCGCTGACGGCCATGCAGGCGGTCAGCGTCCGCAACCCCGCGAAGCTCCTGAGGCAGGTGCTCGGCAGCCCGCTGTGGATCGGCGGCTCGCTCTCCCTCGCGGCGGGCTTCGGCGCCCAGCTCGCCGTGTACCGCACCCTGCCGATCGCCGCCGCGCAGGGCATCTTCGTCTCGGGCCTGGTCCTGCTCCTGCTGCTGTCCTCGGTGCTGCTCGGCGAGCGGACCTCGGGCAGGGAGCGGTACGCGGTCGGCGGGATCCTGATCGCGCTGCTGATGGTGGTCCTCTCGCTCAGCGAGGACAGCGACACGGTCAGCCGCAGCGCGCCCGTACCGCTGATCCTCACGGTCTGCCTGCCGTCGCTCGCGGCGGGCGTCTGGCTGTACGGCTCCGCGGAGCGCCGCTCCAAGCACCGGCACCGGATGCCGACGGCGGGCGTCGAGTACGGCGTCGCGGTGGGCCTGCTGTACGGGGTGAGCTCGCTGGCCATCAAGGGTGTCTCCAGCTACCTGACGACGCAGGACATCGGCGGCGCGCTCGGCGGCCTGCTGCGCTCGCCCTACCCCTATCTGCTGCTCTTCACGGGCGCGTTCGGCCTGATCATGTCGCAGGCGGCCCTGCAGCGCTGCCGGGCGTCGCTGATCGTGCCGGTCTGCACGACGGTGACGTCGCTGTTCACGGCCGTGCTCGGGACGCTCGCGTTCGGCGAGGCGCTGCCGCACGAGCCGGTGCGCCTGGCCCTGCGGATCACCGGCACGGTCCTCGCCGTCTCCGTGCTCCTCGCCATGCCGAAACACGACGACACCGCTCCCCGACCCGCCACCGCCCCCAAGGAGTTGACCAGCGGATGAACCCCGACGACCCGCTGCTGAAGATCCTCGCGTGCCCGCTGGACAAGGGCCCGCTGCACCTGCTGTCCCCGGAGGCACCCCTCGTACCGGAGGAGTCGCTGTACAACCCGCGGCTGCGCCGCCGCTATCCGGTCGTGGACGGCATCCCGCAGCTGCTGCCCTCCTCCGGCGAGCAGGTTCCGGAGGACGAGCACGAGCAGCTCGTCAAGCGGATGTCCCCGTGACGAGGGGGTGCGCATGACCATCGCCGCCCGCGTGGCGCCCTACGTCCCCGACCGCCTGATCGCCGCCGTGGCCCGGCTGGTCTATCCCCGCTTCGAGCCCGAGCTGGCCCGCCTCGCCGACCTCTGTCCGCCGGACTGCGGCACCGCCGTGGACGTCGGCGGCTGGTACGGCCCGTGGTCGCGCCGGCTCGCCTCGCGCGCGCGGCGCGTGGTGACCGTCGAGCCGGTGCCGCACCTGGCGCGGCTGCTCGCGGCCAGCACGCCCCGCAACGTCCGGGTGGTCCAGGCCGCGGCGACGGACCGCCCGGGCACGGCCCGGCTCTGGCTGCCGCCCGGGGACCGGGGCGAGCGGGGCGTGTCGTCGCTGGTCCGGCGCGACATCCACGAGAGCGCGGTCGACGTGCCGTGCCTGACCCTGGACGGCCTCGGCCTGCGGGACGTCCACTTCATCAAGATCGACGTGGACGGCAACGAGCTGCGGGTGCTGCGGGGCGCGCGGGAGCTCATCGCCCGCGACCGTCCGGCGCTCTTCATCGAGCTGGAGTCCCGCATCCAGCCGATCGCCCCGATCGTGGAGCTCCTGACCGGCCACCACCACTACCGGGGCTGGGTCCTGCCGCGCGACACCTGGCTGCCGCTGGCCTCCTTCGACCTGGAGGCCCACCAGTCGGGCACGTCGTACGTCGTCTCGCAGGGTCTGCTGCGCCGGGTGCTCACGCCGAGACGCCCGCGGTACGTGAACTCGGTGCTGTTCCTTCCCGACGGCCGCCGCCCCGGCGAGCGTGCGGTGCGCGACGATGGGGTGCATGCCCGCTAGCTCTTCCCGTGCCTCCGCCCCGTTCGGCGCGCTGGACTTCCAGCTCGTCCTGTTGCGCAGGATGGCCGACCACAACGCCGACCTGGTGGATGACGCCCGCCGCGAGCTGGGCGCCTCCATCGCCGAGATGCGCGAGGCCAACCGCCGCTGGCAGGCGATGGCGCGCTCACCGCGCTCCCGGGGCGCCGCGTCCCGCTACCGCTCGGTGCTCGGCGCCCCTGAGGAGAGGGCCCGCCGCAGCATCGGCGACCTGGAGTGCGAGGCGCTGCTCTGGCCGGTCCCGCTCTGGCCGGAGCTGCGCTTCGAGGTCCTGCTCGCGCCGAACGGTGCGGTGTGGCACGAGTGGCTGGTGCGCGCTCCCGGCGCTCCGGCTCCGCCGCTCCGTACGGCCGAGGACCTCGCGCCGTGGTCCTGCACGGTCGACGAGGCGGCCCGCGCCTTCGCTCCGGCACGCCCCATGGAGGGCACCGCACCCACCCGGTGGGGGCTCCTGTTCGAGGCCCCGGACGCACGGGGCGAACGGCGGCCCTACGCGGCGGAGTTCACGTGGGGGCTGCTGCAGCGGGTGGGGGCCCGGGGCTAGGGCCCTTCTGACGGGTCCTAGGACGCGTACGCGGTCTTCACGATCAGCTCGGCGACGCGGGACGGCGAGCCGGGGTGGAGGCCGAGGAAGAGGTTGGGCTCGACGAGTTCGAGCTCCATGACGCGGGGGCCGCCGTCGGCGCCGTCCACCAGGTCCACGCGCGCGTAGAGCAGCTCGGGCGAGCCCGGCACGGCCGCGAGCGCCCGCTCGGCGACGTCGAGTTCGGCCGCGGTGGGCTCCCAGGGGCGCAGGTCGGGGTGGGGCATTTTGTCGTCGTCGTACGCCGTGCCGGGCGCGAGGACCGCGCCCTTCTGTATGGCGTGCAGGAACTGGCCGCCGAAGAAGACCAGGGCGCGCTCGCCGGTGGCGTCGATCCGGGTCATGTAGGGCTGCACCATGGCGGTGAAGCCCTCCTCGTGCAGATGGGCGATGTGCGCCCGCGCCGCTTCCCGCTCGTCCGCGCGGTACCGTCCGGCGTAGCGCGCGCCGGCGCCCGAGGTGGGCTTGACGACGAACTCCCCCTCGATTGCCGGTAGTTCCGCGCTCTGGCCGGGCGCACGGTAGTACGTCGGCACGACGGGCACACCGCCCTCGGCCAGCTCCCCCAGATACCGCTTGTCGGTGTTCCACCGGACGACGTCCGCGGGGTTGGCGAGCCGCGTGAGCGAGGCGCACCGCTCCGCCCACGCCACGTACTCGCCGGTGCGCCAGCTGTAGTCCCACGTGGACCTGATCACCGCGAGGTCGAAGCCGGACCAGTCGACGTCCGGGTCGTCCCACCCGACGACACGGACGTCGCCCCCCGCGGCGCCGACGGCCCGGGCGAGGACCGGCAGGTCGGTGTCGTGCTCCGGCCGCGGCCGACGGGTGACCAGCGCGATACGGGGGCTTGCCATGGGGAGTTCTCCTTCGCGTACACCGCTCGAACGCGCAGGCTAACAACCGTGGCCGGTGCGGCTCAGAGAATAAAGACGCTGCGCGCCGTCTCCGTGAGGTAGGTGACGCCCGGGTACACGAGCTCCTCGACCTGGCCGGTGCAGTCAGGGCCGGTGTGGACCTCGGCGATGGCGTCCGTGTGGTTGGTCACCGAGCTCGGGAAGCGGGGCACGGGGAAGCAGCCGCTGGGGTCCCGGTGGTCGCGGCCGTTGACGATCAGGACCCCCTGCGCGGCGTACGCGGAGCCCGGCACGGAGAGTGCCATCACCGCGGCCGTCACGAGCGCCCCGAGCGCCGTGGCCACCTTCGTCGTGCGTCGTCGCGTCATGTGCGTGCCCTCCGCCGTGCGGACCGCTCACGACGCGCCCCGCTGGAGTCACCCAAGGTAGCGGGTCGGACGCGACACGTAATCACCCTTGCCCGCGAGGCAAAAGCCCGGGTCCGGCCTTGTTCGCCGACTCCAACATCTGCTTATGATTCAGCGGTGTTCGATTCACGGCACATCAAGACGTTCCACGAGGTGGTCCGCTCCGGTTCGTACTCGGCGGCCGCCCGCTCCCTCGGCTATACGCAGCCGGCGATCACCCAGCAGATGAAGGCCCTCGAACGGTCCGTCGGCACCCCGCTGTTCACCCGCGTCGGCCGCCGCATGCGCCTCACGGAGGCCGGCGAGGCGCTGTCCCGGCACGCGGGGATCATCCTGGACGACATCTCCGCCGCCCAGCAGCAGATGACCGCGATCACGCGGCTGCGCTCGGGACAGGTGCGGGTCTGCGCGTTCCCCAGCGCGAACGCGACCCTCATCCCGGAGGCCCTGGCCCGGCTCGCCACGGGACATCCGGGCGTGCGCGTGGAGCTCCTGGAGGACGAGCCGCCCGAATCGCTGCGGCGCGTGGTGCGCGGCGAGTGCGACATCACGCTCGCCTTCACCTACCCCGGTCTGCACGACGAGGTGCCCGCTGAGCTGGTCGAGATCCCGCTGATGGAGGACCAGCTGACCGTGCTGCTGCCCGCCGGGCACCGGATGGCACGGCAGCGTTCGGTCAAGCTCGCCGAGCTGGCGCAGGAGCGGTGGATCGCGGGCTGCCCGCGCTGTCGCGCCAACTTCCTGCACGAGTGCGCCGAGCTGGGATTCGCACCCGAGATCGCCTTCACCACCGACGACAACCTGGTGGTGCAGAGCCTGGTCGCCGAGGGCCTGGGCATCGCGATGATGCCGGGGCTCGTCCTGAACTTCCTCTGCCACGGCAAGGTGACGGGCCGCGCGCTCGACCCGGCCTCGCGGCGCCAGGTGTCGGCGTACGTCCTCAAGGACCATCTGCGGATACCGGCCACCGCGCTTGTCCTGGACGAGCTGAGGACCGTGGCCGCGAACCGCGTCGGCTGCTGAAGGGCCGCCGCCTCCCCGCCCGCCTCCCCCACTTCCCTTCCTCCGCGCCCCTCGCCTCCCCACGACCCATAAGCAGAAGTTGAAGGGTGGCGAAAGAACTGTCGTTGGACGTGATGGATCGGGCGGCGCGACGCTGCCGGTATGAGCACTCCGACCGCGTACCGGGCCGCCCGGACCACAGAGCGCCTCGACACCCTCGTCGCCGACGTGCGCGAGGCCGTGGGGCGCGGCCTGCCTCCCGACCTGACCGCGTATCTGGTCGGCGAGCGGCTCGCCCCGCACCTCGGCGGCGCCAATCTGCTCACCGAGGAGCAGTGCGAGGGCGACCCCGACCACTACCGCCAGCACGTCCTGCACGCCGAGCAGGACGGCAGCTTCTCGATCGTGGCGCTCGTCTGGCTGCCGGGGCAGCGGACCTCCGTCCACGACCACGTGTCGTGGTGCGTGACCGGCGTGCACGAGGGCGAGGAGCAGGAGCGCCGCTACCGTCTGGTGCCCGCCGCCGGGCCGGGCGGCGCCGCCCGGCTCGTCGCCACCGAGGACGTCGTCAATCCACAGGGCTCCGTCTGCGGCTTCGCACCGCCCGGCGACATCCACCGGGTGTGGAACGCCTGCGGGACGCGCGCGATATCCCTCCACATCTACGGCGCGGACATCGCCCGGCTCGGCAGCAGCGTCCGCCGGGTGTACGAGCTCCCGGCCGACCGGTAATGGCGCTGCTCGGGCAGCGCCCGACCTCCCGCACGGCACCGGCCGGGCCGCCCGCCGTACGCCCGCCGGGCAAGGTGCCCGGCCTGACCCTTGCCGTGCTCGGCGTCGGCGTCGCCTGGGGCGTGCACCGGCTCGTGCCCGGTGTGCCGATGCTCACCGCCGCCGTGGTCCTCGGCATCGCGGCGGCCCATCTGCCCGGCGCCGCCCACGCGTTCGTCCGCGGCCCCGGCAAGGCGGGTCTCACGTTCGCCGGGAAGCGGCTGATGCGCGTCGGCGTCGTGCTGCTCGGTCTGAAGCTGAGCCTGGACGACGTTCTCGGGCTCGGCTGGGCCTCGGTCGCGATGGTCCTCTGCGTGGTCGCGGTCACCTTCTCCGGTACGTGGTGGCTGGGCCGCCGCATGGGGCTGCGCGGCGACCAGCCGCTGCTGATCGCCACCGGCTACTCGATCTGCGGCGCGTCCGCGATCGGCGCGGTCAGCGAGGTGTCCGAGAGCGACGAGCGGGACACCGCCACGTCGGTGGCGCTCGTGACCCTGTGCGGCACCCTCGCCATCGCCGTACTCCCCTTGCTCCAGCACCCGTTGGGGCTCAGCGACGCGGAGTTCGGCCGCTGGGTGGGGGCGAGCGTGCACGACGTCGGCCAGGTCGTGGCGACCGCGCAGACCGCGGGCGCCGGCGCACTCGGCGACGCGGTCCTGGTCAAGCTGATGCGGGTCGCGCTGCTCGCGCCGCTCGTCGCGGCGGTGGCGCTCTCGGTGCGGGCGCGGCGGCGGCAGGGGCGCGGCACCGAGGTGGCCGCGGGCACCAAGCGGCCGCCCCTCGTGCCGCTGTTCGTCGCCGGCTTCCTCGCCATGGTCGCCCTGCGCACCACGGGCCTGCTGTCCGCCGCGGCGATCGACGTCGCGCAGACGGTTCAGGAACTCCTGCTCGCCGCCGCCCTGTTCGGCCTGGGCAGCGCGGTCGACCTGCCGTCCCTGACCCGCACCGGCGGCCGGGTCGCGGCGCTCGGGCTCGCCTCGTGGATCGTGATCGCGGGGATCTCGTACGTGGGCGTACTGCTGACCTGAGGGCCTGTCTTTAAACCCCCGCCCGCGCCCCGAGGGCCGGGATGCGAACAACGGATGCGAACGACTGGGCAGTTGTTCCCTGGAACAGGTGATCGTCACGCCAGGGATTGCGCGCAAGGCGTGTGATTGACGATGCTTACGGTGCGCAAGCGACGGGCTGCAGACCGTGACTTCGCCCCGGTCCATGTCCCATGCGGGGCCGGGTGGCCGGACCCGTGTTCCC
Organism: Streptomyces sp. NPDC058308; assembly: GCF_042880275.1. Taxonomy (NCBI): domain Bacteria; kingdom Bacillati; phylum Actinomycetota; class Actinomycetes; order Kitasatosporales; family Streptomycetaceae; genus Streptomyces; species Streptomyces sp. NPDC058308. The sequence goes on along the minus strand of NZ_JBHVZA010000006.1, from coordinate 252,262 downwards.
GGGTCACGGCGTTCCTGAGAGTCCCACAAGGAGAGCACCACCATGAACCTCATCACTGACGTCGTCGCCGGTCTCGCCCACTTCCTGGGCTGGCTGGTCTGAGAGCCTGTCTCTGACGTCACCCGCGATCCGCAGCGACGCCGCCTCCCCCGTCCCACGGGAGGCGGCGTCGCCGTGTGCGTGCTGTCCGGTTCAAGGACAGGCTCTCAGCGGGTCGTGGTGGTCTCCGGGTAGAACTCCCGGGCCCCGCCCGTGCCGTCCTTCGCCCTGCCGAGCAGGCTCGCCGGGTACTCCACGCACCAGTAGCTCGCCGCGCCGACCGCCAGGGCCACCAGGACCACGACGAGCACCGCGACCGGGAAGCCCGCCTGCGCCGACGGCAGCAGGCCGGACTTGCCGAGCTGGAGCATCACCGGCTCGTGCCAGATGTAGAGGCTGTAGCTGACCAGCCCCACCGCCGTGACCCAGCGGGCCCTCAACAGGCCGTGCCAGCGCACCCGTTGCCGCTCCCGGTGCCGGACGTGCAGCGTCGCGTACAGCAGCGCGGACCACAGCACGGCGGCGATCGGGTGGTAGAAGGTCTGCGCGGCATTCTCCGGGGCGCAGAGGTACGACAGGGTCAGCAGGCCCGCCAGGGAAACGACCGACAGGGCGGTCGACCAGCGGGCCCGCAGCCTGCCCCGGTCGTCGCCGAGCGCCGTGAGCAGGACCGCGAGGGCCATGCCCGCCGCGAAGCCGCCGAAGCGGGCCTGCGGACCGAAGTACACCGGCCAGTCGGTGTGCGGCACGTCCAGGACGTAATGCGCCCAGGAGATCCAGCCGAGCGGCAGGGCGAAGAGGACCGCGCAGCCCGACGCGCACAGCGCCACCCGGGCCCGCCGGGTGCGCAGCCCGCGGCAGGCCCGCACCGCGAGCGGCCCGAGGGCCACGAGCACCAGGTAGAAGGCGACCTCCAGGGAGAGCGACCAGGTCGGGCCGAGCGTGTAGAAGATCCGCTCACGGTCGAGGACATGGGTGAACGTGAGGTGTTCGACCAGGTCCCGCCAGTCCCCCGGCAGCGTCGGATTGCGCGTCGACCAGACGAGCAGAACCGCGAGGAAGTACAGCGGCAGGATGCGGATCGCGCGCCGGAAGAGGAAGACCCTGCCGGGCCTGACCGAGCCCTCCTCGCCGTCGATGGCCGCCCGCGCGTACGACAGCGTGAGGAGGTACGCCGACATCACGAAGAAGAGGTCGATCACTTCGAGGGAGAGCAGCGCCCCGACGTACGGGCTGTCGACCGGCGGATGCGCGCCCGCCGCGTCGTACGTGTAGTACTGCTGCCAGACGTGGAAGACCACCGTGCTGAGCGCGGCAAGGCCGCGGAAGCCCTGGAGTTCCAGCGCGCGGCCGCGGGTCGGCGGCTCCCGGTGCTCCGGGGCCCGGGGCGGCGCCGTGGTCTCGGGAGCGATGAGCGAGGTCATGAACCCCCTCCGGCCCCGGGCGGCTCGGCGACCGCGACGGCGGCAGCGGCAGCGACGGTGGGCGGTTCGGCGGTCGCGGCGCGCGGCGTCACCCGCCACTGCCGGTCGCCGAGCGCCTCCTTCAGGTGGGCGGCCCGCGCCACCGTGTTCTTGAAGTGGGTGTAGAAGAACGTCGTCACGAACAGATAGCGCCAGAACCAGGCCTTGCGGCGGCGCAGTTCGGGCACCGCGAGCCGCCAGGCGAACGCGGCCTGCACCAGACCCGCCGACATCGTGACGGCCGCCGCGACGACGCAGACGGGCACCGCCCAGTCGAGGCGGTCGGCGCCGCCCGCGCGAAAGGCCGCGTGCAGCAGGATGGGCAGGATCTGCAGCGTCAGCCACGGCTGGACCTCGCGCCAGCCGAGCAGCACGAAAAGGCCCGCTTTCTGGCGCCGCGTGAAGACCGGCGAACGCAGGCCCCGCCACAGGTGCCTGAGCGAGACCTGGAGCCAGCCCTGCGCCCAGCGCGAGCGCTGGTTCCACAGCGGCTTCAGGAGCGTCGGGGCGAGCTCGCGCGAGACGAGCGTGCGGTCCATGGCGATGCGCGCGCCTTCACTCAGGGCCCGCATGGTGGAGTCGATGTCCTCGGTCAGCATCGAGCCGTGCATCCGCGTACGGGCGAGCAGGTCGGTGCGCCAGAAGCCGTTGGAGCCGCCGAAGACGCCGAAGCCGTAGAGCCGGGTGCGGCCGGGGTGGCTGACCGCGTAGATCGCCTCGAACTCGACGGCCACCAGCTCGGCGACCCAGGAGCTCTCGCCGTTGCGTATGACGCAGTGGCCCTGCACCACGTCGTAGCCGTGGGACAGCCAGTCCCAGGCGTGCCGGAACGCGTCCGGCGCCGGATGGTGGTCCGCGTCGAAGATGCCGACGAACTCGCCGCGCACCCGCGTCACCGCCGCGTTGAGGTTCTGCGCCTTGGACGTGCTGCCCGGCACCGGGAGCAGCACCAGACGCGGATCGCGCCGCGCGATCTCCCGCAGCGTCTCCTCGACGGGCAGCGGGTGCGGGGTGTTGTACGCGAGGACGATCTCGACCTCGTTGGGATAGTCCAGGCGCAGGAACGACTCGACGGTGTCGACGATCGTCGCCGCCTCGTTCGGCAGGTACGCCGCGATGACCGCGCTCGCCACCGGGTAGGGCCGTCCTGGCGCGGCCGGACGCGGCTTCGCGTCGAGCGAGAAGAGGCACTCCAGGACGATGAGCAGGGCGGAGGTCACCAGGCCCGCGACCACCACCCAGTACGCGACGGCCGCGGCGTCCCAGCCCGCCGCGTACGCCTGTTGGTAGAGCAGGAACGGCACGCCCACGCCGAGCGCCGCCATCAGGACCGGCGAGAGCAGCGGCGTCACCGCGGCGAGCAGGGCGCGCGGGCCGGGCCGGGCGCGGCGGTGGCTGTGCGCGGCGGTGGCCCGCATCCACGGTTCGTAGCGGACGGGCCGCAGATCGCGGTGGCGCAGGGCCTCCTCCGCGGCGTCCCTGGCCTGTTCGGCGGCCTGTGCGCTCGCGCCCTTGCCGGTGCAGGCGGACAGCGGGGCCCAGCCGACGGCCGGGGTGAGCCGGACGTTCTCGTCCGCGACGACGAACGGGGTGCCGGCCACGGAGACGGCGAACTCCCGCAGGCTCGCGGTGGCCGTCTCCTCGTCGACGCCCGGCATCAGGACGAGGAGGCGCCCTTCGTCGTCCCAGCCGAGCCGGTCGCAGACGTTGCCGAGACGCTCGCCGACCTGGGCGAGCCGCTCCGCGACCTCGCGCCGCACGCGCGGGCCGAGCCGGGTCTCCAGGGCCTCCGTCTCGGCGACCCGGACCACGGCGAGGATGCCGCCGCGCCGGGCGGCCGCGGGCCGCTGCAGTTCCCGGTCGAGCTCGGCCATGAAGTGCGGCGCCGAGTACAGGCCGGTGCGCGGGTCGAGCAGCAACTGCTCGACGGGGACGGGGACCCGGTGCAGCTTGGCCGCGATGCGGGCGGACAGCTCGTCCGGGTCGAACGCCTCCGACACGCAGTCGTCGGCGCCGTACCGCAGCAGTTCGGCGACCGTCGCGGGGGCGCGCTCCGCGGTGACCATGACCAGCGGCAGCGCCTGGCCCGCCGGGTCGGCGCGCACCTCCCTGATCACGTCGCGGCCCTGACTGCGGCCGTCGGGCCCGCCGTCGAGGGCGACGATCGCGTCGGGCGGCGCCAGCCGGACCTGACGGCGGACGTCGCCGGGGACGGCGTGCGTGACCTCGTGGCCGGTGAGGCGCAGGGTGCGGGTGAGCTGTTCCCGGCCGGGTCCCGGGGCGCCGACCGCGAGCACGTGGGGGTGGCCCGGCGGCGCGGAGTCGGAGGTGGTGGACTGGTGCGGTATGAGCACCGGTGGGGAGGCGTCGGGACGCCTCAGGACATCAGACATGAAGGTGGTCCCATCCTGTTCGGATTGTGGGGGGAGGACCGGATTTCCGAGGTGTTCGTAGGTGAGGGAAGGTGGGCCAATGGGTCACATCAGCCTCAGCGATCACTGTGACACCGCACCTTCAGCGGCGTAACGCTCTCATTACGCGCCGGTGCAGAGACTGCACAGGCTCTGCACCGGGCGCGCAGACCGAACAGACAGAACAGTCACACGGACAGCACACGGACGACGAGCAGAATTCGAGGAGTTACGACACGTGGATCCCCTCTTCCCGGCCCTGACCGCCCCGCGCGGCGAGGCACTGCGCTTCGGCGACCGCTCCCTCTCGTATGCCGGACTAGCGGCGAACGCAGGCGCGTTGGCAGCCCGGCTGGACGGCGCGGGACGGGTCGCCGTCTGGGCCACCCCGTCGCTGGAGACCGCCGTCGCCGTGGTCGCCGCACTGCTCGCCGGAGTACCGGCGGTGCCGCTCAACCCGAAGTCGGGCGACTCCGAACTGACGCACATCCTCGCCGACAGCGCACCGTCGCTGGTCCTCGCCGAGCCGGGGGCCCAGCTGCCACCCGCGCTCGCGGGTCCGGCGCGCCACGACGTCGAGGTGCGCCAGGACGGCCAGGACCACCCGGCAGACCTCCCCGCGGAGCCGGACCCCGAGACCCCCGCCCTGATCGTCTACACCTCCGGCACCACGGGCCCGCCCAAGGGTGTCGTCCTGCCGCGCCGCGCGATCACCTCGACCCTCGACGCGCTCGCGGACGCCTGGCAGTGGACCGGCGACGACGTCCTCGTGCACGGCCTGCCGCTCTTCCACGTGCACGGCCTGATCCTCGGCGTCCTCGGCCCGCTGCGGCGCGGCGGCTCCGTACGGCACCTCGGCCGCTTCAGCACGGAGGGCGTGACGCGCGAACTCGGCTCGGGCGCGACGATGCTGTTCGGCGTGCCCACGATGCACCACCGCATCGCCGAAGCACTGCCCGGCGATGCGGAGTTGGCGAAGGCGCTGGCCGGCGCGCGGCTCCTGGTGTCCGGTTCGGCTGCGCTGCCGGTGCACGACCACGAGCGGATCACGGGCGCCACGGGCCGCCACGTCATCGAGCGGTACGGCATGACGGAGACGCTCATGAACACGAGCGTCCGCGCGGACGGCGAACCGCGCGCGGGCACGGTCGGCGTACCCCTCCCCGGCGTCGAGCTGCGCCTGGTCGGCGAGGCGGGCGAGGGGCTGCCGGCGGAGGACCCCGAGGCGGTCGGCGAGATCCAGGTGCGCGGCCCCAACCTCTTCACCGAGTACCTGAACCGCCCCGACGCGACGGCCCAGGCGTTCGCGGCGGGCGGCTGGTTCCGCACCGGCGACATGGCGGTACGCGACCCCGACGGCTACGTCCGCATCGTCGGCCGCAAGGCCACCGACCTCATCAAGAGCGGCGGTTACAAGATCGGCGCGGGCGAGATCGAGAACGCGCTCCTGGAGCACGCGGGGGTGCGGGAGGCCGCGGTCACCGGGGAGCCGGATCCGGACCTGGGCGAGCGGATCGTGGCGTGGATCGTCCCGGAGGACGCGGAAGTCCCGCCGTCGGAGGCGGAGTTGGCGGACCATGTGGCGGCGCGCCTGGCGCCGCACAAGCGGCCGAGGGTGGTGCGGTATCTGGCGGCGCTGCCGCGCAACGACATGGGAAAGATCATGAAGAGGGCGCTGCCGCAACCTTGAGAGCCTGTTTTTGAGGCAGACCCGCCGGACGGGCTGACATATCAGCCCGTCCGGCGATCGAGGACATCTCGCAGGGGACCCGCGAGGCCCCCGGCCCCCGGCCCCCTACCGCACCCCCACCGCCCGAATGACCTCCTGCGTCACGACCCCGCCCCGGTCATCCCTGGCCGACGCCCGCAACGACACGGACTCGGCGCCCCCGGGGACCTTCAACCTGCCGTCCCAGACCGCCTTCTCGCCGCCCCGCTCCAGCGAATCCCGCTCCAGCGGAACCGCCTTCCAGGACTCGCCCTCGTCGTACGACACAGAGAGCTCGCCGCCCCCGATGACACCGGCATCCGGCGCCCCCTCGACGTACTCGGCGAAGATCCCGACGGACACGGACCGTCCACCTCCGACCTCCCCCGCCAGCGACGTATCCACATCGAAGCCGAGGTTGAGGAGCGGCAGGAAGGTCTTCCTGTCCGCGGCCGTCTCCTTCGACCGGAAGGTCCACTCCGCGTGTCCCTTCGTCGCGAGCACCCACCGCTGCGGTGACAGCGTCGTATCGGTCACGATCTTGTACGTGTGCTCGGCCGGATCCGCATCCCACACGTACACGCCCGAACTCTTGCGCCGGTCGGCGCTCACCCCGTCCACGAACACCTCGCTGACCTGCGTCATCGAGTCCTCGTTCCACACGTCGCCGAAGCCGGTGTGGTCGGGTCCCGAGTCGCCCCAGCCGGGCACGTTGAACTCCAGGTCGTTGCCGGTACGGGTCTGACCCCAGCCGAGCCCGGTGCCGAGCCAGGGATGCAGCACGGGCTTGAACCAGTCGAGTCCGGCGTGCTTGCCGCCCTCGTACGTGACGAGTCCGCTCCGCTCCTCCAGGGCGCCGGGCCCGGTGGACACGGACTCGTGCCACTTCTGACCCGCCCCCGTGGACACGTACTCCGTGCGCTCGGCCGGGTAGTCGATCTTCTCCTGGAAGCCGAGGCCGACGGGAAAGGTGTCGGTGACCGAGTACCGGAACTCCCCGCCCGCAGCGGGCTTCACCGCATGGAACGCGCTGTCCAGGACGGCAAGTTCACGCTTCGTCGGCTCGTAGGTCAGGTCCCTGGGAACGGCACCCTTGTGCCCCTCGGAGAGGTCGTACACGTACGGGGTGTTGAGCGTGCCGGTGCTCTCGGCCTTCCTGCCCGCCTTCGCCGCCGCGACGAGCCGGGCGCCGTCCGCCGCGTCGACCGTGGCGATCTGCAGCGGCCGGTCGCCGTTGTCGTCGGTGCCGAACCAGGCGTTGAGGCGGCCCGGCCGGTCGTCGGTGACGAACAGCGCCTCCGCGCCCGCGTCCTGCGCGGTCTGCCCGAGCTCCGCCGGAGTGACGCCCGCCGTGTGCCGTACGACGACCGCCTTGCCGCGCACGTCCTTGCCCTCGTACGCGGCCGGGGTACCGTCACCCGCGTCCACCAGGGCCCACTTGTGGCGCCCCTGCGCGAGCGTCCCGCCGGGCTGGGCCACCGCCTCTCGCACGCCCCTCACGTCCACAAGGGGCTTGCCCAGGCGCCAGACGGTGCGGTACTCGAAGCTGCCCTCGGTGACCCTCTCGGTGGGTGCGGCGAAGATGCTGTCGTACTTCACGGGCACCTGGACGGCGCCCATCAGGTCGGCGCCGCCTGCCTTCCTGTCGTACTCCATGAGCAGCTGGCGGGTCTCGGTGCGCCGGTCGACCTCGGCCCTGATCTCCCGCAACTCACGCCCGTCCAGCGTGACTTCCCGGTCGCGGTCGAGCTTGATCTGCGGGGCGGCGAGGAAGCCGAGACCGAGGGAGTCCTTGCCCTTGGCGCCGCGCACGTCGAGGAAGGACGTGAGGGCGTACGTGCCCGGCTTCAGGCGCAGCTTCAGCGTGCCGGACGCACCGACGGCCGCCTGGACGGGGTCGGTGTCCTTCACCAGGTGCTGCACCACCAGGTCGGCCGCGGTCGCGGCGCCGTCGCGGTCCTTGGCGTGGACGGTGAGCGTGTACCGCTCCTCCTCCTTGACCAGGCCGAACGCGGTGTGCGCGACCTCCTTGCCGCCGACGCTCGCGACGACTTGGCCGCCGGTGTTCCCCACGGGCGCCTTCGCGCCGTCACCGGTGACGGTGGTCGACGCGGCGCCGTGGGCGGGGACGGTGAGGGTGGAGTCGGCGAGGACTGCCACACCGTCGGCGGCGCCCTGCGCCGACAGGCTCAACTCAACTGCTTTATCCGATGAGTTGGTGTAGGTGAGGGTCTTGGTGACCGGCTTGTTGGCGTCGTAGGGCCAGCCGTAGAAGCCGAAGTCGACGCTGCCGCTCGCGGTGACCTGCGCCCCGGTCGCGCCGGGCACACTGACCCGCCCCGCGCCCAACTCGTAGACGGGCGAGTCGAGCTGCTCGGACGTGGACATCAGCGCGTCCTTGAGCCGCGCGGGCGTCCAGTCGGGGTGCTTCTCGGCGAGCAGTGCGGCGACGCCCGCGACGTGCGGGGTCGCCATCGACGTACCGCTCATCTCGGTGTAGAGGCCTGCGCCGTCGGCCAGTTGGGAGCGGGCGGCGAGGATGCCGACGCCGGGTGCCGACAGGTCGGGCTTGAGTGCGTGGTCGCCGGCGCGCGGCCCCCGGCTGGTGAAGTACGCGGCCTCGTCGGCGGAGTCGACGGCGCCGACGGTCAGCGCGGAGTCGGCGGCGCCGGGCGAACCGATGGAGGAGGGCGCGCCGGTGTTGCCCGCCGCTATGACGAAGAGGGCGCCGGTCTCCCTGGTCAGGGAGTTCACGGCGGCGGCCATCGGGTCGGTGCCGTCGCTGGCCTCCTGCGAGCCGAGGCTCATCGACACGACCTTGGCGTCGACGTCCTTGGCGGCCCACTCCATGCCCGCGATGATCTCCGACTCGCTGCCGAAGCCCTCGTTGCTGAGCACCTTGCCGACGGCGAGCGTGGCGCCGGGCGCCACACCCCTCTCCTTGTTCCCCTCGGACGCGGCGCCGCTGCCGCCCACGGTCGATGTGACGTGGGTGCCGTGGCCGTTGCGGTCGGCGACCTCCTCGCCGGGGATGAAGCTCTTGGTCTCGCTGACGCGGTCCTTGAGGTCGGGGTGCCCGGTGTCGACGCCCGTGTCGAGGACCGCGACCTTCACGCCCTTCCCCGTGAGCCCGGCCTCCCACGCCTTTGGGGTGCCGATCTGCGCGTTGCTCTGCGCCATGTCGGCCTCGACGCGCCCGTCGAGCCACACCGTGTCGATGCCGGACGCCTTGTCCCGCACCAACCGCCAGAGCGCGCCCGGCTTCTCGGCGCGCACGGCAGCGCCGCCCACGCTGGGCAGCGGGCGCACCTTCCGCGCGCCGCGCGGCAGCTCGCGCGCCGCGCGGCCCGCGCCCTTGTCGTAGGTGACGATGAGCGGCAGCGCCACGCCCGCTCCCTTGGCCTTCCCCCCTGTCCCGCCCGCTGCGGGAGTGCCGAGGCCCTGCCGTATCAGCTCCGTCACGTCGAACAGCCGCTCGTCGAGGGTGCCCGCGCGCAGATACGGCCGCGCCTCGTCCGGTACGACGGTGACGTGCCCGTCCGAGATCCGGCTGCGCACCGCGCCGCTCGCCCCGGCGGGCCGCTCGACGGTGACGGACTGCTTGCCTCCGGGGAGCCGGTGGACGGTGACCTCGTCCCCGGTGATCAGGGTGACGGTCCGGGCGGCACGCGCGGTGCGGGTGGCCGGGGCCGCCGGCGCCGCCGATCCGTCCGGGCTCGCGTCGGCGGTGGCGTACTGCCCGGCGGGAAGCAGGGCGAACGCGAGACCGGCGGCGGCCACGAGCGGCGCTCTTCGCCGCGCGGGAGCTCTGGTCATGGGGCTGCCTCTCTACGTCGGACCCGGGCGGGGGTGGTGCCCGAGTGCTGCAAAGAGTGTCGAGTCCCCAGTGGTGCACGGGAGTTGGCCGTACGTGGCGGAAATCCGCCAGGGCACCTTCCCGCCAGGGGCGCGCCGCCGCGTCCCGGGGCCGCCGGAGCTCGGACACGGATGACAGGGCCGAGGGCGGTCCGCAACAATGCCGTTGGCAGACGCGGGACATCGACACAGTTCAACGGGGGCGTCACATGGATGGCTTGGTGGAGTTCACGACCGACGACGGCGCGCGGGTCGTCGTCGCGGATGTGGACGAGGGGTCCGGCTCCCGCCTCGTCTCGCGCGGCGAAGGACCCGCCCTGGCGGCCCGTACGTTCGAGGCCTCGCTCGACGGCGCACGGGCGGCCGCCGCGTCCGCGCTGCGCGTGTTCCGCGACGGCAGCCTGCGGCCCGACTCGGTCGAGATCGAGTTCGGGGTGCGGATGTCGGCGGAGACCGGAGCCGTGATCGTGAAGGGGCAGGCCGAGGGCCACCTCGTGGTCCGCCTCTCCTGGTCGCCCGACGCGTCCCCGCGGGCCGGGTCCGGGATCGGGGAGCAGGCGGTCGCCGCCCCGGCCGGGCCGTCCCCGGAGCCCGCCGCCACGTCCGCGGCGACGACCCGTGCGCCGTCGCCGGAGCCCGCCGCCACCTCATGAGCAGTGCGTCCTGGCACGCCCGGATCGACTGCGGCCGCGAGACGGGCGCGGGGTTCCTGGTCTCCGAGCGGCACCTGCTCACCTGCGCGCACGTCGTCCGCGACGGCGGCGCCCGCGAGATCGCCGTCTCCTTCCCGCACCACAAGGCGCTCGGCACGGTTGCGGCCACGGTGTGCGCCCACGGCGGCTGGAGCGGCCGCCACGACGACGCCGGTGACCTCGCCGTCCTCGAACTGGAACGCCCCGTACGGGTCGCCCCTGCCGAGTTCGCCCTGCCCGGGGACGCCTACGACCACCCCCGGCCCCGGCTTCTCGCCTACGGGTTCCCCGAGGGGTACGACGAGGGCACGCTCGCCGAGTACCGCGCCACGGCCGCCCAGTTGATCGCCGGCGAATGGGTCCAGCTGGAGGCGTGGAGCGCCCACGGGCAGCCGCTGGCACCGGGGTTCAGCGGGGCCGCGGTGACGCTCGCCGACTCCGGCCGGGTCGTGGGCATGGTGTCGGCGGCCGCGGGCGGTTCCGGCGTCCGCAACGGCAGGATGCTCCCCGCCTCCGTGATGGCCCGCTACTGGCCGCCGCTCGGCGACCTCGTCCCCACCCCCGGCCACCGGCGGGCGGCGAAGGAGCGGTTACGTGCGCTGGTGGACAGGGTCGTCGCCGACGGTGCCGGTGGCGGTGGCGCGCCCGACCCGGAACGGCTGTACCGCGACGCCGTGGGACCGCTCGGCCCGCCCGTGCCGCCGGAGGGCTTCGCCTCGCTCTGGGCGGCGGCCTGGTACCTCCTTTCGGAGGTCGAGGACCCGGCCGCGACGGCCCGGCTCACCGACCGCCTGGCCGACCTCCTCGAAGCGCCCGCCACGCCCGCCGCACCCGCACCGTCCCGCTCCCCGTCCCCCGGCGGACCGCCGCCCGCCTGGTCGCCGATCCTCGTCGAGATCGACCACAGCGGCGCGGGCGGCGACCAGGTCCTCGTCGAGGTGTCCGCCTGCCGCGACGGCCACCGCCACCCCGTCGCCTCGCACACCCTGGCGCGCGACCGGGTGCCCGCCTACGTCCGGGCACGCGTCGACGACGCCTTCTCCCATCTCGCGCCGGACGCCGAGGAGTTGCTGGCCTTCGTGCTGCCCCGGACGCTGCTCAACATGCCGGTGGCCCAGTGGGGGCGCGGCGCCGACGATCCGACCCCGCTCGGCTGCTCGTACCCGCTGGTCGTCGCCGACCGCGCGCGGCGCACGGGAGGGCTCCGCCACCAGCTGGCCCGCAAATGGCAGAACGTCGACGGCAGACCCGCGGCGCCGCTGTACCGCGTCGAGTGCGCCACCCAGGAGAAGCCGAACCGGCTCAGGTTCCGGCTGCGCCAGGACGACGCCGACCTGGCGGGCTTCACGCTCCCGCCGCGGGAGGCCAGGGTCGGCGCGCACTTCGACGCGACGCTGAACGCGCCGGTGCCCGTGGTGCTGTGGCCGCGCTCGGGCTGCGCCGCGCACGTGCGGGACGACGCGGGCGGCACGGGTGGGGCAACGGGCGGACCGGACGCCTCCGTCAGCACGGCCGGCAGCGGTACCCGCGGGGGCACCGGTAGCGGCGACTGCGCCGGATCCGCGTTCCTGGACCGCGCCGCCGCACACGTCGAGGGCCTGTCACTGGCCGAACTCCCGCGCGTGATCCTGGCGTTGCGGGAGGCGGCCGACGCCGCGGACGACCCGGACGCACACTGGGCCAGGGACGTACAGCTCCTCTGGGACGACCCCCGCTGCCTGCCCGGACCGCCCCTCGCCCCTCTGCACTCACCCGTCGCGTGACCCGCCCCCCTGACGCCGCGCCCTCCCGATGACCCGCGCCGCCCGAGCCCTTACGGAGAAACCCGGATCATGTCCCTGTGGCCCGTCTACACCGGCACGAACGAGCCCCACGACGGCATCACCGAGCTGCCCCCGCCGCCGCCCTGGCGCGCCTTCGACGGCGGCCCGGTCCTCCCCGTCCCCGAGGACGACGGCTCCGCGACCTCACCGGACCGCAGGCACCGGGCCCAGACGTACCGGGCCACCGAGAGCTGCGTACAACTGGTCAACGCCGCCCTGTACCTGCGGCGCCCCCTCCTCGTGACGGGCCCGCCCGGCAGCGGCAAGTCGAGCCTCACGTACGCGGTGGCCAGGGAGCTGGGCCTCGGCCCCGTCCTGCGCTGGAACATCACGAGCCGCAGCACGCTGCACGACGGGCTCTACCAGTACGACCCGCTCTCCCGGCTGTACGCGGCGGGGCGCGCGGCCCGGTCCGGGCGGCCCGGCGGCGGGACGGGGGACCGGACGGACGGCGGCACGCGGGCGGACCCGGACGGCCGGCCGGCCGACAGCGCGGGCGTCGAGGACCATCTGCGCCTCGGCCCGCTGGGCACCGCGCTCCTCCCCTACGCCCGCCCCCGCGCCCTCCTCATCGACGAGATCGACAAGAGCGACCTCGACCTCCCCAACGACCTCCTGAACATCCTGGAGGAGGGCCAGTACGAGATCCCCGAGCTGGTACGGATCGCCAAGCACACCCCGCGGGCCGACCTGCTGGCCGACGGCTCCGAGGATCCGGTCACCGTCGTACGCGGCCGGGTGCGCTGCCGCGCCTTCCCCTTCGTCGTCCTGACCAGCAACGGCGAACGCGAGTTCCCGCCCGCCTTCCTGCGCCGCTGCGTCACCCTGCGGCTGCGCCAGCCGCGCGACGAGCACCTGGAGGAGATCGTCCGCGCCCACCTCGGCGAGCCCGACGCCTACGCCCGCGGCCTCATCACCCGCTTCCTGGAGCGCGGCACCGGTGGCGAGCTCGCCACGGACCAACTCCTCAACGCCATCTACCTGACCGGCGCCGCGGGCATCGACGCCGCGTCCCGCGACGAGCTCGCCCAGCAGCTGATGCCCTACCTCACGCAGTCGGCGGATCCGGGGCCCGATGAACTCTGACGCTCCCCGGCGCCCGGGCCCGCTGGCCCGCCTGTCCGACGTGCTGGCCCAGGCGGCCGACGGCACCCCGCCCACCCCCGTGGAACTCGCCGAACTGCTGTGGCTCGCGGCGCAGAAGGGAGCCCCGAAGGCCACGGCGAGCGCCCCCGGGGACGTACCGCCGTCACCCGGCGCCCCGCCGACGGCGCCCCCTGCCGCACCCCGGCTTCCCGCCCCATCGGACGACCGGGTGCCGCTCCACCTGCCCGCGCCCGGGGCCGACGCAGGCGCACCGGACGACGCGGGCGCCCCGCCCGCCCCCGACACGCCCCGCACGCCTCGTCCGCCTCGTCCGCCTCGTCCGCAGACCCGTCACACCGCTCTGCGCGTGCCAGTCCCCCCGATGATCACGCACCCCCTCGCCCTGCAACGCGCCCTGCGCCCGCTCAAGCGCCGCGTCCCCTCCCCCGTCGGCCACGTCATCGACGAGGAGGCCACCGCACACCGCATCGCCCGCATCGGCGGGCACCCCTGGGGCTGGCTGCCGGTGCTGCGCCCGGCACAGGAGCGCTGGCTGCGGCTGTCCCTGGTGTGCGACGCCGGTCCGACCATGCCGGTCTGGCACCCGCTGGTCCACGAACTCCACACGGCGCTCGCCCAGTCCGGCATCTTCCGCACGGTCGAGCTCCACCGCGCGGCCCCCGACGGCACGGTCCCGCCCCGCGCGGCCGCCGCGCCCGCCACCGGCCGCACGGTCACCCTCCTCGTCAGCGACTGCATGGGCCCGCAGTGGCGGCAGGGCCCGGCGGGCACCCGCTGGTACCGCACCCTGCGCCGGTGGGCGGCACGGATGCCTCTGGCCGTGATCCAGCCGCTCCCGGAGCGCCTCTGGCGCACCACGGCGCTGCCCACGACCCCGGGCTCCCTCACCGCCCCGCACCCGGCAGCCCCCTCCGGCGCCCTCACCTTCACCCCGTACACGGCCGAGCCGTCGCCGCCCGGCGCCCTGCCGGTACCCGTCCTGGAACCGGCACCGGCCTGGCTCGCCCACTGGGCGTCCCTGGTCGCGGACGGCAGCGGCGTCGAACTGCCCGCATCGGTCGGGTGGTTGGGAAACGGCCCGCCCCCCGCCCCGGCCCATCCGGACGAGGAATCCGCCACCGAGGCGACCTCCGCCGAGGACATCACGCGGCTCTCCCCCGAAGAACTCGTCCTGCGCTTCCGCTCCACGGCCTCCCCCGAGGCCTTCCGCCTCGCGGGCCACCTGGCCGTCGGCGAACCCCGGCTGCCGGTCATGCGCCTGGTCCAGGCCGCCGTGGAGGAACGGCCGCGCCCGCAGCACCTGGCGGAGGTGATCCTCAGCGGCATGCTGACCGAGGTGCCCGCCGCGGCGCCGGGCTCCTACGCGTACCGTGACGGCGTACGCGAGGTGCTGCTGCGCACCTTGCCGCGCACCGCGCGGGTACGTACGCGCGAACTCCTCGCCCGAACCGGCGAGTTGATCGACGACCGGGCGGGGGTGACACCCGGGGAGCTGCGGGCGATGGCGAGCGTGCCGGGCCTGGGGCGGGACGCCGGGGCCGGGGACGGGACTCAGGGATTCGCGGGGGAACCATTCGCGACCGTCGCGCCGGACACCGTACGGCAGTTGGGAGCACCGGGCCGCGCCCCGCAGACCGAGCCACCTGACAGTCTTCCGCAGACCGAAGCACCCGACAGCCTCCCGCAAACCGAGGAGCCGGGCCGCGGTCCGCTGATCGACGGCCGTTACCGCGGCCTGGGGCAGATCGGGCTGAGCGGGAGCGTCTGGCGGGCCGAGGACCTGCGCGACGAGCAGCGGACCGTCGTGGTGCAGCGCTTCCTGCGGGCTCCCCGGTGGCTGCGCCTCGACTTCGTCCACGCGGCGCGGCGGCTCTCCCGCTTCCGGCACCCGAACGTGGCGGCCGTGCACGACTACGGCTTCCACCGCCGTGTCCCCTACCTGGCCGTGGAGTTCATCGAGGGGCCGAGCCTGGCGGAGCTGATCCTCGACCACCCGTGGGGACTGCCCGCCGACCGCCTGATGGAACTCGTGCCGCAGCTGGCCGACGCGGTCACCGCCCTGCACGCCGAAGGGATGGTCCACGGCGACCTCTCCCCCGCCAGCGTGCGGGTCTCACCCGGCGGCCCGGTGCTGTGCGGCTTCACGCTCACCCCGTTCGGTGAAGCGGTCCGCGCGGGCGAACTCCACGCGCTCGGCCGTCTCGTCCGCGAGATGTACGAGCCGACGGAGGGCGTCTCGTTCGACGATCCCTGGCAGCCCGAGTCCCGCCGGAGCACCGGCCCCGGGCCCGCGCGGCCCCAGCACGCGTACACCCTGAGCGAACAGGCCGCCGACACCCTGATGTCGGCTCTGCGTGACCTGCGCTCCCGCGACGCGACCGCGCTCCGCCGCGGCGTCGGACGGCTCAGGCAGCTCGCCTCGCCCTCGATGCACGAACGCACCTACTCCCTGCTCGGGCCGCTCCGCGTCACACAGGCCGACCGGCCCCTGCCCATCGGCGAGCCGAGGGGCAGGGCGATGCTCTGCATGCTGCTGCTCCGGGAGGGGCGCGCCGTGACGGCGGCGGAACTGGCGGAGGGCATCTGGGGAGACGCTCCCCCCGCCAATGCCTCGCACCTGCTGGCCCTGTCCGCCGCCCGCCTGCGCGAGACCCTCGGCCCCGACTCGGTGGCGGCGACAGGGGACGGATACGTCCTGCCGCTCACGTCGGACGACGTCGACGATGTCGACCTGTTCCACTGCCGGGGGCTGGCCGCCGACGCGGAGGCGCACCGCCGCGGGGGAGACACCGACGAGGCGCTGCACCACGTCGCCTCCGCGCTGAGCCTGTGGGACGGCGACGCCCTGGAGGACGTCCCTGGCCCGGCGGCGGAGGAAGCCCGCGCCACCATCCGCGCCCTGCGGCAGTCCCTCCTCCACATGCAGTGGGAACTCACCAAGGAGCTGGAGGGTTCCGAACAGGACCCCGCCGAACTCGACGAGCTGCTCACCGAGTTGTCGCTCGTCGAGGACGACCGGCTCGCCCCGCACGAGCGGTTCCCCGGCGCCCACGCCGACGCCCTCGACGCCGCGACGTCCAGCACGCCCGGCGAGCCCCCGCCGACGTCCACCACCGTCTCCTTCGAGTATCTGGCGCGCCCGGCCGAGTCCCCCGAGGACACCCTGCAGAGACTGGGCCGTGCCGTCTCGCACCTCTTCGTCGCCGGCGGCATCGGCCCGGACCGGTTCGAGATGCGGCCGCGCCCGCGCGGCTGGGACGTGACGGTCGCCCCCGAGGTCCACGTCCTGCAGGTGCTCCTCACGACGGTCGACGGACTGCCCGCCGCGCTCGACGGATTCCCGGTCCTCGGGCTCGGGGTCACCGTCACCCACGACGCGGACCCGACGGTGTCCGCGGCCTCGTTCCCCTCCTGGCTGAGCCACCTCTTCGACCGCACCAGCAGCCGGGCCGTCGTCATCGTCTCCGGCGACCTGCACGACCGGCTCCACGAGTCCGGCCGGGCGGGGGCCCACCGCTTCGAGCCGGTGCCGCAGTCCGACGACTGGTACTGCGACATCACCGCGCGCCCACCCGGCGATCCCGCCCCGGGACCCGGCGACCTCCTCCGGGCCGTCGATTCCCTGATCCTCGGCTTCGACGGCACCCTCGCCCACCTCTACCCGGGCCGCACCGCACGCGACGCGGCCCGCTCCCTCGCCGCCCTGATCGCCGAGCTGCGCAGCCCCGACGCGGCCGAGTCGGGCGACCCCCTCCTGCCCGCCGGGGGGACCGCCTCCCTCGCGGACGACCGGATCCACCCCCTGGACATCCTGCGCGCCTTCGCGCGGCACCCCACGCTCCCCCCGGAGCTGCACGCCCGCCTCGAAGCGATCGAGCTACGGGCCGCGGCCACCGCGAAACCGCCCGGCCCCGCGGGCCTGCTCCCCGACGCCCTGCGCGCCCTGGCCGGACCGGGGGGCCCGCGCCTGGCCGTCGCGACGGACGTCTCCCCGCGCGCCGTCACCGCCTACCTCGCGGCCAGAGGCCTGCCCGTCCCCGCGTCCGCCGTCCACGGCCGCACCCCCGACCTCACCCTCCTCATGCCCGACCCCGACTGCCTGCGCCGGGCCCTCGACCAGCTGGGCTCGTCCCCGGACCGCTGCGTCATGGTCGGCTCGTCGGCGGCGGAGGCGTCCGCGGCGCGGAGCCTGGGCGTCCCCTTCATCGGGCTAGCGGCCGACGGCGGGGCGCGCCGACGCCTGACCGACGCCGGGGCGCGCTTCACGCGCGGACTCCTGTCGGACGTGACGGTCACACTGCGCGAGGGATGAGAGCCCCTCCCCCGGCCCTCCCCCGGGATGGAACACCACCCGTGCGGCGGCACCCCGCCCGGCTCAGTCCAGCGCGCGAGCCGCCCGCACCCGTCGCACGATGCGAGACAGGACCGCCGACCGACGGTCCGTACGGTCTGCGCTCTCGGGAGGATCTGCCATGACCGTCAGTCTGGAGCAGTTGCGCCGCTGCCACATCGCCGTCGACCTCGGAGCCGCGAGGACCCGGGTGTTCGTGAAGGGCGCGGGACTCGTCGTCGACGAGCCGAGCGCCGCCGCCGTCAACACGCGTACGGGCGCGCTCATCGCGGTCGGCCACTTCGCCGAGCAGATGACGGGACGTACGCCCGGCTACATCCGGGTGGTCCGCCCCGTCTCCGGCGGCACCGTCGTCGACATCGAGATGGCCCAGCGGATGCTGCGCAACCTGATCGGCGAGAAGCTCCGCCGCACCCTGCGCCGCAAGCCCCGGCTGCGCGCCGCCGTCTGCACCCCGCACGACGCGGACCCCCTGGCCCAGCGTGCCGCCACCGAGACCATGGTCGGGCTCGGCGCGCGCCGCGTGGAGCTGGTGGACACGCTCATCGCGGCGGCGGTCGGCTGCGGACTTCCCGTGGAGCGCCCCGAGGCGACGATGATCCTCGTCTGCGGCGCGGCCACCACGCAGGTCGCGGTGCTCTCCCTCGGCGCGATCGTGACCGCTCAGCGGATCCCGGTGGGCGGCGAGGCGATCGACAACGCGATCGTGCAGCACCTGCGCCACCACCACGAGTTGATGCTGCCCTCCCAGTCCGTACGCCCCCTCCAGCTCGCCCTGCACGGCAACGGCCTCACGCCGCAGGGCCCGGAGTCGACGGAGATCCACGGCAGGGACGTCGCGACGGGCCTGGCCCGCTCCGTCCAGGTGGACACGGCCGCGGTCCGCGACGCCATCCACACCCCGCTCACCGCCGTCCTCGACGGCATCGGCAAGGTGCTGCGCGACTGCCCGCCGGATCTGGTGGCCGACCTCGCGGACCGCGGCATCATGATGGTCGGCGGCAGCGCGCTGCTCCCGGGCCTGGACCAGATGCTGCGGGACGCGACCGGAATGCCCGTACATATCGCGGAACGGCCTGATGTGTGCGCCGTGCTCGGGCTCGGTGCGATGCTGGAGGGCAAGATCCAGCCGCTGTCCCTGGCTCCGCTGTCCGGCTGACCGGACGCCCGCCTCCCCGACCACGGAGTACGTCGTACGTGACCGAGATGCCCGAAGGTGCGGACACGGCGCCGCCCTCGATGCAGCCGATCCTCGAAGCCGTCCTCAGCGTCGGCACGGACCTCGAACTCCGTGCCACGCTCCAGCACATCGTGGACAGCGCGGCGAGGCTGACCGGGGCGGAGCTCGGCACGCTCGGGGTCGACGCCTCCGGTCACGAAGGACCCGACGAGCTCTTCGTGGCGGGCGGCCCCGGCCGCTTCCCCGACGGGGTACCGGCCGTACGGCCCGCCGCCGACGGCACCGTCATCGCCGTACCGGTCCAGGTCCACGACGAGCCGTTCGGCACGATCCTGCTCGCACGGAAGGCGCGGGGCAGCCCCTTCACCGAGGAGGACCGGCAGCTCCTGCGGGTCCTGGCGAGCCAGGCGGGCATCGCCATCGGCAACGCCCGGCTCTTCGAAGCGGCCCGGCAGCGGGAGCGCTGGATCGAGGGCGCGGCGGCGGTCACCACGGCGCTGCTCACCGGCGAGGCGGCGGCCGACGCGCTGATGACGGTGGCTGACCGGGCACGGATCCTCGCGGGCGCTGCGGCGGGGGTGATCCTGCAGCCCACGGAGGCGGGGGGCATGAGCATCGTCGCGGCGGCCACGGACGGCGCGCCCCACGGCTGGGGCACGACGGCGGGCACCCGGCCAGGGCGCGCCACCCCCACCGCACCCCCCGTGACCACCGCACCCCCCGTAGCCACCGCACCGGCGATGGCACCGAGGACACCCCGCCAGCCGTACCCCCCGACCCACAACGACCTCATCGGCACCACTATCGAACCCGGCAGCGAGGTGCTGGAGCAGCTTCTCGGCGGGGAGCCCGTGTTCATCGAGGACTCGGCGACCGACCCCCGCATGACGACGCACGTACGCGTCCGCTTCGGCCCCAGCATGATGCTGCCGCTGCAGGCCGGCGGCCGCCTCATCGGCACCCTGGCGCTGCCCCGCAGGCGCGGCGCACCCGCCTACACCTCGGCCGAGCGCCTGCTCGCCACGCAGTTCGCGTCGCAGGCCGCGCTGGCCCTCGTACTGGCCGACGCCCAGCAGAGCAGGCAGCGCCTCGCGGTCTTCGAGGACCGCGACCGGATCGCCCGCGACCTGCACGACCTCGTCGTCCAGCGGCTCTTCGCCACCGGCATGATGCTGGACGCGACCCGCAGCAGGGCCCGGGCGACGCAGGTCGAGTCGACTCTCGACCACGCCGTCGACGAGCTGGAGTCGACCATCCAGGAGGTGCGCACGGCCATCTTCGCGCTCCAGCAGCCGCCCGCCGACGCCCCGGCCACCTTCCGCGGCAAGGTGCTGCGCGAGACGGCGGGCGCGTCCGCGGTCCTTGGCATCCAGCCGTCGGTGCACTTCGCCGGGGCCGTCGACAACCAGGTCACGGACCCCACCGCAGGACACCTGCTCGCGGCCCTGCGCCGGGCCCTTGCCGCCGCGTCGCGCCGCACCGGCGTCACCCGGGTCGACGTGGCGATCGACGCGAAGGCGACGCTGCCCGACCGGCGGGAGGGGGTACGCCTGACGGTGTACGACGACGGGGACACCGACGGCGTGGAGGCGGGCACGACGGTGACCTGGCAGGCACCCCTGTAACCACGGCCCCCAAAAACGTCAGAGCGCCACCACCGACACCTCCGTGGCCTTCACGCTCGTCCAGACCTCGCTCCCGTCCGCGAGAGCGAGGTCGAGCGCCGCCTGCGGAGTGATCTCGGCGATCAGGTCGGGCGCCTCGCGCGAGGCGATCAGGACGCGCAGCCGGCTGCCGGCGGCGGTGATCTCCCGTACCGTTCCCGGCCACACGTTGCGCGGGCTGCCCTCCGGCCGCTCGCGGTGCACGGACACCGCCTCCGGGGCGATGACGGCGAGCGCCCGCGCCCCCGCCTCCAGCGGATCGGCGACGACCAGGCGGCCCGCACCCGCCAGCGCGAGCGAGCCGTCGGCGTCCGCGGTGCCGGGCCAGGCGTTGCGGCCGAGCATGCGGGCGACCCAGGGCGAGCGCGGGTGCCGGGTGACGTCCGCGGGCGGCGCGTCCTGCAACGTACGCCCTTCGTCGAGCACAAGGACCCGGTCGGCCAGCGAGACGGCCTCGACGGGGTCGTGCGTGACGATGAGGCACACCCCGCCGAACCCGTCGAGGTGCCTGCGCAGGGTGTGGCGGACGTGGGCGCGGGTGGTCTGGTCGAGGGCGGCGAGCGGTTCGTCGAGGAGCAGGAGCCGGGGCCGCGCGGCCAGCGCCCGGGCCAGCGCGACCCGCTGGGCCTGGCCGCCGGAGAGCTGCGCGGGCTTGCGGTGGGCGAGGTGTCCGACGCCGAGCCGGTCGAGCCACGCCTGTGCCTCCCGGCGGGCCTCGGCGCGCCGGACGCCCTGTGCGCGCAGCCCGTAGGCGGTGTTGCCGAGCGCGTTGAGGTGCGGGAAGAGGGCGCCTTCCTGGGGGACCCAGGCCACCCCGCGGCGGTGCGGCGGCAGCCCGGTGACATCGCGATCGCCGAGCCGCAGTCGCGCGTGGGCGCGCGGGGTCAGGCCGAGGAGGGCGCGCAGCAGGGTGGTCTTGCCCGCGCCGTTGGGTCCGACGACGGCGATGGTGGTGCCGGGTGCGGCGTCGAGGGTGAGTTCGTTGTGGCCGCTCACGTCGGCGTGCAGGGCCCATCGCTCCCGCTCCTGCGAGGCCGCGGTCTTGACGGTCGGTCGGGGGGACGCCGTCACTCCTTCGTCCCCCTCCCCGGAGTCGGCGGGCTGCTCCCGTACGCGTACGGCGGCTCCCGTCGTCCACCGCCCGCGCAGCCCGGCGAGGACGGCCATCGCGATGGCGAGCAGCAGCAGCGACAGCGAGGTCGCGGCCTCCGGGGACTCCTGGAGCAGCAGGTACACCTGGAGCGGCAGGGTCTGTGTGGTGCCGGGCAGGTTCCCCGCGAAGGTGATCGTCGCGCCGAACTCACCCAGGGCCCGCGCCCAGGTCAGGGCGGCGCCCGCGACGAGCCCGGGGGCGACCATCGGCAGGGTGACGGTGAGGAACACCCGTACCGGGGAGGCCCCGAGCGAGGCCGCCGTCTCCTCGAAGCCGGGCCGCAGCCCGCCGAGCGCGCCCTCAAGACTGATCACGAGGAACGGCATGGCCACGAACGTCGCCGCGACCACCGCGCCCGAGGTGTGAAAGGGCAGCACGATCCCGAAGGTGTTCTCCAGCCAGGGCCCGAGCAGCCCGCGCCGCCCGAATCCGAGCAGGAGCGCGACGCCGCCGACGGTGGGCGGCAGCACCATCGGCAGCAGGACGAGGCACCGTACGAGCGCCTTCCCCGGGAACTCCACCCGGGCAAGCAGCCAGGCCAGCGGCACCCCGAGCACCAGCGAGAGCCCGAGCGCCCAGAAGGACACGAGCAGCGACAGCTTCAGGGCCTGGGTGACGCCGGGGGTGGTCAGATGCGTGCCGAGGTCGCCCCACTCGGTCCGGGCGAGGATGCCGACGAGCGGCATCAGCAGGAACGCGACGGCGAGCAGGGCGGGAACGGCCAGCGTGAGCGGCGGGCGGTTGCGGGTCAGGGGGCGCGGCATGCGAGGGCGCGGCATCGATGAGGACTACGGCTTCTGGAAGCCCGCGTCCCGCAGGATCTTCTGGGCCTCTGGCGTGCTGAGCCACTTCACGAACGCGGCCGCGGCCGCGCTGTTCTTGGAGCCCTTGAGGGTCGCGGCCGGGTAGGAGGCGACGGCGTTCTGCGCGTCGGGGATCTCGACGGCGTCGACCTTGCCGGGCGCGGTGGCGGCGTCCGTCTTGTAGACGATGCCGGCGTCGGCCTCGCCGAGCTCGACCTTGCTGAGCACGGAGCGGACGTTGGCCTCCTTGGAGACGGGCTTCACGGAGACCTTCTGGGCGTCGAGCACCTGCTTGCTGTAGCGCCCGACGGGCACGGTGTCGTCGGCGAGGACGACCTTCAGCTTGCTGTCGGCGAGATCTTTGAGCCCCTTCACCTTGTCCGGGTTGCCCTCGCGCGTGGCGATGACGAGCCGGTTCTTGGCGATGACGCTGGGCGTGCCGGTCTCCCCCTTGAGCCCGTCCATGGTCTTGGTATCGGCGGTGACCAGGACGTCGGCGGGCGACCCCTGCTTGACCTGCGCGGCAAGCTCCTGCGACCCGGCGGCGGAGACGGTGATGTCCGTCCCCGGGTGCGCCTTCTCGTACGCCTTCTCGGCGGTGGCGAAGACGTCGGTGAGCGACGAGGCGGCAAGAACGGTGAGCTGCACGTCCTTGCCCCCGCCCTCCTTCTCGCTCCCGTTGTCGTCATCGCTCCCACAGGCGGCGAGCGGCACGAGCAGCGCGGCGGTCACGACGGCGGCGGCGGTACGGCGGACGGTGCGGGCGGGGAACTTCGGGGACATACAGAGCTCCTGGCATGGGGTGAGCGGAGAGCGAGAGCGAGAGCGGAGAAGGGAGAAGGGAGAAGGGAACGCGGGACGAACCGAACCCGAACCGGTACTGCGCTCAGGCCCGGTCGATGTGCACGTTGGTGGACTTCACCCGGGCGGTGGCCTGCATCCCGACCTCCAGGCCGAGCTCCTCCACCGCCTCCCTGGTCAGCAGCGAGACCAGCCGGTGCGGACCCGCCTGAATCTCCACCTGGGCAGCCACGTCGCCGAGCTTCACGGCGGTGACGATGCCGGGAAAGGCGTTACGTGCGGTGGTGTACGAGACGTCGTCCTCCCCCGCACCACCGCTCTGCGCGACCTCGACGGAGAACGCGGCGAGATCCCGCCCGTCGATGAGCCGCCGCCCGCCTTCATCCCGGTGCGTGGCGACGCGACCGGCATCCGCCCAACGGCGAGCGGTATCGGGACTGACCCCGAGCAGACGCGCGGCCTGCCCAATTGTGTAGGACTGCATGTGCGACAAGATAAGGCCGAAAGCCTCGCATCTCGAAAACTTCAGACGGATCTACATCGCACCTGCGACCCACCCTGGAGGAACCCCCAACCCTCCCGCGTCCGCGGCGCCCGGAGCGAACCGCGGCCGCCACGTGCGGGCTGTCCCGACCTCGCACGCGGCGGCGACGGCTCCTGCGGTGTCAGCCGAACTGCCCCGGCTCGTAGTCGCCCGCCGGCTGGCGGGTCATGACGTTGCCCCGGTTGAAGGCGTTGATCACGGCGATCTGGGCGACCAGGGCCGCGAGCTGCTCCTCGTCGTAGTGCTTCGCCGCGTTCGCCCAGGCCTCGTCCGTGACACCGGTGCCCGCGTCGGCGAGGCGCGTGCCCTGTTCCGTCAGTTCCAGTGCCGCGCGCTCCGCGTCGGTGAAGACCGTCGCCTCGCGCCAGGCCGCGATCAGGTGGAGGCGGACCGTGCTCTCTCCGGCGGCAGCGGCGTCCTTGGTGTGCATGTCGAGGCATCCGCTGCAGCCGTTGATCTGACTCGCGCGGATCTTCACCAGTTCCAGCGTCGCGGTCGGCACCGACATCCCGGCGAGTGCCGCGTTCGCCGCGATGATGTGCTTCCAGACCTTGCCTGCGACCGGGTTGTCGCGCATGTTCAAGCGGGCATCCGGGGTGGCCATGATGGGCTCCTCCGTCGTCGACGTCATTACCCGTGGGACGGATCGAGGGCGCCGCGTTGTGACATCGGCGGCGGATTCACGGCCCGGCGGGTCCTGTCGCGGGTCGCGGACACTTGCCCGTCACGCGTACTCGTGCGTACGGGCCGGCCGATGGGCGGTCCAAGATTCAGCCGGGCCGCCCCACTCTGCGATGTCATTCGCCTTCGTCATGCCTCGTCAGCTCGGCACGACTGCACGCGCCGTGTCGGCCAGCCAAGGAGGACCGTCCCTCGCGATGGCGCGCAACGTCGTTCGCAGGCGCCTGCGTGCTCCGCCGACAGCCGTCGGCCAACGAGTGGAGGAGGAACCATGACTGGTCCGGAGGGGCCCATCGAGACCGAAGGCTCCGCCCTCGTTCCGTACGGGCTCGCCTGCGGCAGCTCCTCGCCGGAAGGCCTGGCAGGTTCTCACGCCCGCCACGACGCCGCGTCGCCCTTCAAGGGACGACCAGCGATCACTCGGACAGCCACCCAGAAGGTGCACGCCCGGGGGTTTGCGCGGTTGACGCAGGTGGAATCGTTCCTGCGCCACGACGCTGTGGTGGGGCGGGTGGGACTCGAACCCACGGCCGACGGATTATGAGTCCGCTGCTCTAACCGGCTGAGCTACCGCCCCTAACGGCGCGTCGCGCACATTTGTGCGCGCCGTCTGCCGCAGCATAGCCGCTCATACGATCTCCTGCTTCGGATGGTCGGCATCGCACGACCATGAGGACCTCAGGGCTGCCCGCATGGTTCCACCAGGCGCGAAAAAGGACCCCCGAGGTGCTCCTCGGGGGTCCTTCCGTACAGCTCTCCCGACTGGACTCGAACCAGTAACCTGCCGGTTAACAGCCGGCTGCTCTGCCAATTGAGCTACAGGAGACCGAGCTCCCCCGACTGGACTCGAACCAGTAACCTGCCGGTTAACAGCCGGCTGCTCTGCCAATTGAGCTACAGGGGATCGTCTCGTTGCATCGAACGCACCTACCTGGGAACTCTCCGGGCGGCGGGCGCTCGCTGCGACACATACATTAGCGCAAGCAGGGGGGTGCTCCGCCAATCGGTATCCCTCAGGCGATCAACAGCCGATCAACAGGCGACCAGCAGGCGAGCGACAGACGTGCGAAGCCGACGCAAGGAAAGGGTGGCAGCCATGCGGTACCGGCTCACATTCGTGGCGGGACTGGCCCTCGGGTACGTGCTCGGGACCCGGGCCGGACGCGAGCGCTATGAGCAGTTGAAGAAGTCCGCCCGTGAGATCTCGCAGAACCCGGCCGTGCGCAACACCGTCGAGTCCGCGACGCAGCAGGGGCGCGAGGTGGCGGGCAAGGCCTTCCACTCGGTGTCCGAGAAGGTCGGCGACAAGGTGCCTGAATCGGTGGCCGACCGGGTCCGCTCCTTGCGCGAGCAGCGGGGGCAGGGCGGCGCCGAGGACGACTGGGGCACCAGCAACACCTGAGTGGTCTGGGCGCGGGCCACCCCAAGGGCTGACTCCGGGGCGGCCCGCGCCCAGAAGGACCCTCCTGCCGGATCACGGAGAGCGAACACAGGTACGAGCCCCTCCCCCGGTGCGGCAGAATTCCAGGCATGGGGATAGTCGCAGGGTTGGACAGTTCGCCCGATTTCACGCGCATCGTGGTCTGTGACGCGGACACGGGCGCCGTACTCAAGCAGGGCTACGCCCCGCATCCGCTGGAGAGCGCGGAGGGCGGCTCCAGGCCGTCCGACGTCGATCCACAGGCGTGGCTGCTCTCCCTCGGCGAGGCAGCGGGCGGCGGGCTGCTCGAAGGGGTGCAGGCCATCGGCGTGTCCGCCCAGCAGAACGCGCTCGTACCGCTCGACCAGCACGGCAACACCGTGCGCCCCGCGATGGTCGGCAACGACCGGCGGGCGCAAGTCGCCGCCGTCGACCTCATCGACCGGCTCGGCGGCCGCGAGGCCTGGGCGCAGGCCGTGGGGTGCGTGCCGCAGGCCTCGCACCCGGTGACGAAGCTCCGCTGGCTGGCGAAGACGGAGCCCGAGGCCGCACGGCGGATCGCCTCCCTCATGCAGGCCCCGGACTGGCTGGTCTGGCAGCTCCTCGGCCGCCCCGCCCGGCGCACGACCGACCGCGGCGGCGCCTCGGGCACCGGCTACTGGTCCGCGGCGGGCGGCACGTACCGCCCCGACCTCGTCGAACTGGCCCTGGGCCACCAGGCGATGCTGCCCGAGGTGATCGGCCCCGCAGAGGCCGCGGGCACGACGCCCGAGGGGCTGCTGATATCCGCCGGTACCGGCGAGACGATGGCGGCGGCGTTCGGGCTCGGGGTGCAACAGGGCGACGCGGTCGTGTCGCTCGGGGCGTCGGGCTCCGTGATGGCCGTGCACCACGAGGCGCTGGCCGACGGCCGCGGCATCGTCACCTCGCTCGCGGACGCCACCGGGATGCACCTGCCGGTGGTCCACACGCAGAACGCCGTGCGGGTGCTGCGCGGCACGGCCGAGATGCTCGGCATCGCGGATCTGCAGAAGCTCTCCGAGCTCGCCATGAAGTCGACGCCGGGCGCGCACGGGCTCGTACTCCTCCCCTATCTGGAGGGTGAGAAGACGCCGAACCTGCCGCACGCGGCGGGGACGCTGACCGGGCTGCGGCGCGAGTCGATGAAGCCCGAGCATCTGGCGCGGGCCGCGTTCGAGGGCATGCTGTGCGGGCTCGGGGACGCGCTCGACGTACTGCGGGGGCGTGGGGTGGAGGTGCGGCGGGTGTTCCTGCTGGGCGCCGCCGCGGAGCTGCCCGCCGTACAGGCCGCCGCGCCGATGCTGCTCGGTACGCAGGTCGTGGTGCCGCAGCCCGCGGACTACGCGGCGATCGGCGCGGCGCGGCAGGCGGCGTGGGCGCTGACCGGCCAGTTGCCGCTCTGGCAGGGGGCCGCGGCGCAGGTCTTCGAGCCGGGCGAGGAGCTCGCGGTGGGGCAGGCGGTGCGGCAGCAGTACGTGACGGTGCGGGAGCAGGCTCATCCGGGGGCGTTCGCCTGAGAGGGGCAAGAGGGGCTTGCCGTCGGGGTCGGCCCGTGGTTCGGGCCCGCGGGCCCAAGATCCTTCAGTGGTCCCACTTCTTTACCCGGGCTGAAATTTGACCCGGTCATGGGTTAATCAGTTGCACGCCCATGGGTCGGGTGTCGCAGGATTGGGGGCGACCTCGCCCAACCTGCCGACACCCGACTCCTCGAGAGACCGAGCGTGCTCATAAGACTCCTGCGGACGTACCTGCGTCCGTACCAGAAACCCATCGCCCTGCTGGTGCTGCTGCAGTTCCTGCAGACCTGCGCCGCGCTCTATCTGCCCAGCCTGAACGCCGACATCATTGACAACGGTGTCGTCGAGGGGGACACGGGCTACATCCTCAGCTTCGGCGCCATCATGATCGCCGTCACCGTCGTGCAGATGGTCTGCAACATCGGGGCCGTCTTCTACGGTGCGCGGACCGCCGCCGCCGTCGGCCGCGACGTCCGGGCCGCCGTCTTCGACCGTGTGCAGTCCTTCTCCGCACGCGAGGTGGGGCAGTTCGGCGCCCCGACCCTGATCACGCGGACCACCAACGACGTCCAGCAGGTGCAGACGCTGGTCCTGATGTCGTTCACGCTCATGGTGACCGCGCCCATCATGTGCGTCGGCGGCATCGTGATGGCGCTCGGCCTGGACGTGCCGCTCTCCGGCGTGCTGGTCGCCGTCGTGCCCGTGCTCGGCATCAGCGTGAGCCTGATCGTGCGGCGGCTGCGACCCCTGTTCCGCACGATGCAGGTGCGCCTCGACACCGTGAACCGGGTCCTTCGCGAGCAGATCACCGGCAACCGTGTCATCCGCGCCTTCGTCCGGGACGAGTACGAGAAGGAGCGCTTCCGGAAGGCCAACGCCGACCTGACCGACGTCTCGCTCAGCACCGGCAGGCTGCTCGCGCTGATGTTCCCGATCGTCATGACCGTCGTGAACATCTCCTCGATCGCGGTGGTGTGGTTCGGCGCGCACCGCATCGACAGCGGCGGCATGCAGATCGGCGCGCTCACCGCGTTCCTCGCCTATCTGATGCAGATCGTGATGTCCGTGATGATGGCCACCTTCATGTTCATGATGGTGCCGCGCGCGGAGGTCTGCGCCGAGCGCATCGAGGAGGTCCTGGACACCGACAGCAGCGTGGTGCCCCCGGCCGCCCCCGTGCGCGAGCTGCGCAGCCACGGCCACCTGGAGATACGGGACGCGGGCTTCCGCTACCCCGGCGCCGAGGAGCCCGTCCTCAAGTCCGTCCACCTGGTCGCCCGGCCCGGCGAGACGACCGCCGTGATCGGGTCGACCGGCAGCGGCAAGTCGACGCTGCTCAGCCTCGTACCGCGGCTGATCGACGCGACCGAGGGCGAGGTCCTGGTCGGCGGCGTGGACGTCGGCACCATCGAACCCGCGCTCCTCGCGAAGACCGTGAGCCTCGTACCGCAGAAGCCGTACCTGTTCGCCGGCACCGTGGCGAGCAACCTGCGCTACGGCAACCCCGACGCCACCGACGAGGAGCTCTGGCACGCGCTGGAGGTCGCCCAGGCCAAGGAGTTCGTCGAGGGCCTGGAGGAAGGCCTGGACGCACCCGTCGCGCAGGGCGGCACCAACGTCTCCGGCGGCCAGCGCCAGCGCCTCTCCATCGCGCGCACGCTCGTACAGCGCCCCGAGATCTACCTCTTCGACGACTCGTTCTCCGCGCTCGACTACTCAACCGACGCGGCGCTGCGGGCCGCGCTGGGCCGTGAGACCGCCGAGTCGACCGTCGTCATCGTCGCCCAGCGGGTGTCCACCATCCGGGACGCCGACCGCATCGTGGTCCTCGACGAGGGCCGCGTCGTGGGCACGGGCCGCCATCACGAGCTGATGGAGAGCAATGAGACCTACCGGGAGATCGTCCTCTCCCAGCTGACGGAAGCGGAGGCCGCGTAATGCCCCCTGGCATGGGTGGACCGATGATGGGCCCCGACTCCCGCTCGATGGACTTCAAGGGCTCGGGAAAGCGGCTCCTTACGCAGTTCAAGCCGGAGCGCGGCACGATGTACGCGCTGCTCCTGGCCACCGTCATGAGCGTCGCGCTCTCCGTGCTCGGCCCGAAGATCCTCGGCCGCGCCACCGACCTGCTCTTCGCGGGCATCGTCGGCCGTGACATGCCCGAGGGGACGACGAAGGAGCAGGCGCTCGACGGCCTGCGGGCCAAGGGCGAGGGCGGCATGGCCGACATGCTCTCCGGCGTCGACTTCACCCCCGGCAAGGGCATCGACTTCGGCGCGGTGGGCGAGGTCCTGCTGCTCGCGCTCGGCACGTTCCTGGTGGCGGGCCTGCTGATGGCCGTGGCGACCCGGCTTTCGAACCGCGCCATCAACAAGACCGTCTTCCGGATGCGCGGCGACGTCCAGGCGAAGCTGTCGCGGCTCCCGCTGTCGTACTTCGACAAGCGGCAGCGCGGCGAGGTGCTGAGCCGCGCCACCAACGACCTCGACAACATCAACCAGACGCTGACGCAGACGATGGGCCAGCTCATCAACTCGCTGCTGACGATCATCGGCGTGCTCGTGATGATGTTCTGGGTGTCGCCGCTGCTCGCGCTTGTGGCGCTGATCACCGTACCGCTGTCGTTCTTCGTGGCGACGAAGGTCGGCAAGCGGTCGCAGCCGCAGTTCGTGCAGCAGTGGAAGACCACCGGCGCGCTCAACGCCCACGTCGAGGAGATGTACACCGGGCACACCCTGGTGAAGGTGTTCGGCCGCCAGGAGGAGTCGGCCAAGGCGTTCGCCGAGCAGAACGAGCAGCTCTACGAGGCCGGGTTCAAGGCGCAGTTCAACAGCGGTGTCATGCAGCCGCTGATGTTCTTCATCTCGAACCTGAACTACGTGCTGGTCGCCGTGGTCGGCGGTCTGCGGGTGGCCTCCGGTTCGCTGTCCATCGGTGACGTGCAGGCCTTCATCCAGTACTCGCGGCAGTTCTCCATGCCGCTGACGCAGGTCGCCTCGATGGCGAACCTCGTGCAGTCGGGTGTGGCGTCGGCCGAGCGGGTCTTCGAGATCCTCGACGCCGACGAGCAGGAGGCCGACCCGGTCCCCGGCGAGCGGCCCGACCGGCTGCGCGGCCGGGTCGGGATGGAGCACGTCTCCTTCCGCTACGAGGCGGACAAGCCGCTCATCGAGGACCTGTCCCTCGTGGTGGAGCCCGGCCACACGGTCGCCATCGTCGGCCCGACCGGCGCCGGCAAGACGACGCTGGTCAACCTGCTGATGCGGTTCTACGAAGTCACCGGCGGGCGCATCACCCTGGACGGGGTCGACGTCGCCGGGATGTCGCGGGACGAACTGCGCTCCGGGATCGGCATGGTCCTCCAGGACACCTGGCTGTTCGGCGGCACCATCGCGGAGAACATCGCGTACGGCGCGTCGAAGGACGTCACGCGCGAGGAGATCGAGGAGGCGGCGCGCGCCGCCCACGCGGACCGCTTCGTGCGCACGCTCCCCGACGGGTACGACACCGTGATCGACGACGACGGCACGGGGGTGAGCGCGGGCGAGAAGCAGCTCATCACGATCGCGCGGGCGTTCCTCTCCGACCCGGTGATCCTGGTGCTCGATGAGGCGACGAGCTCCGTCGACACGCGTACGGAGGTCCTCATCCAGAAGGCGATGGCCCGCCTCGCGCACGGGCGGACTTCGTTCGTGATCGCGCACCGGCTGTCCACGATCCGTGACGCGGACACGATTCTGGTGATGGAGAACGGTGCGATCGTGGAGCAGGGCACGCATGACGCGCTGTTGGCCGCGGACGGGGCGTATGCGCGGCTGTACGCGGCTCAGTTCGCGCAGGCCGTGGCTGAAGTGGACTAGCGCCAAGCGCCGTTGGGGGCCGGGTGTTCTGCGTGTGCCGGTTCGATTCGGCTGAGCGCGCAACTTCCCGCGCCCCTTACGGGGCTCTCCCAGCCGTCAGTCCAAGTAGCCCCTCAGCTGGTCCGCGAAGGCGTGGTCCCGGAGTTTGTTGAGGGTCTTGGACTCGATCTGGCGGATGCGTTCGCGGGTCACGCCGAAGATCCGGCCGATCTCCTCCAGGGTGCGGGGCCTGCCGTCCGCGAGGCCGTAGCGGAGCTGGACGACCTTGCGCTCGCGCTCGCCGAGCGTGGAGAGGACGGCTTCCAGGTGCTCGCGGAGCAGCAGGAACGCCGCTGATTCCACGGGGCTCGTGGCGTCGCCGTCCTCGATGAGGTCGCCGAGCGCGACGTCGTCCTCCTCGCCGACGGGGGCGTGCAGCGAGACGGGCTCCTGCGCCAGGCGCAGCACCTCGCTGACGCGTTCGGGCGGGAGGTCCAGGTGGGCGGCGACCTCTTCGGGCGTGGGTTCGTACCCGCGCTCCTGGAGCATGCGGCGCTGGACGCGTACGACGCGGTTGATGAGCTCCACGACGTGCACGGGCACGCGGATCGTACGGGCCTGGTCCGCGAGGGCGCGGGACATGGCCTGGCGGATCCACCAGGTCGCGTACGTCGAGAACTTGTAGCCGCGGGCGTAGTCGAACTTCTCGACGGCCCTGATCAGCCCGAGGTTCCCCTCCTGGACCAGGTCGAGCATGGTGAGTCCGCGGCCCACGTACCGCTTGGCGACGGAGACGACCAGGCGGAGGTTGGCCTCGATGAGGCGGCGCTTGGCCATCCGGCCCAGGACCACCAACTTGTCGAGGTCAAGGGCGAGTTGGGAGTCCAGGTCGGGGGTGCTGCTCAGCTTCTCCTCGGCGAAGAGACCGGCCTCGACGGCACGGGCGAGCTCCACCTCCTCCGCCGCGGTGAGCAGCGGGATGCGCCCGATCTCGCGCAGGTACTGGCGGAACAGGTCGGACGAGGGGCCGCCGGCGTCGGCGCGGCTGCGGGGGGCGGGGAGGTCGAGGGTCTCCGGTTCCAGCGCCTCGGGGGGCTCGGGGGGCTCGGGGGCCTCAGGGGCCTCGGAGGGCTCGGGGACCTCGGGGGCTTCGGGGGCCTCAGGGGCCTCCTGTATGTCCTGCGCCTCCGGGTGCCGGCCGGCCCGGCCCTGCGGCGGGACCGACTCCAGGAGGTCCGCTTCCGCTTCCGCGCTAGCGGCGGTGTCGGTCTGGGTGAGGGTCTGGGTCTGCACGGGGGCGACCTCCAGGGTGATCGCAGCTGAGGCGTGCGGCAACGGGAGAGGGACGACGGCCTCGCCGCTGTCCGTCCCGGACACGATGTGTGGAACCGCGGGGGTGTCGGACCCGCTGTCTGCGGGTCGGCCGCGCTCCGAGGACTCAGGCACCGGAACCAGTGTGGGGTACGACACACGGCCGCCACGAGGGGCGTGCGGTGACTTTTTGAGTCCGGTCCGTGACCGCGTGGTTACCCGCCGGGTAACCCCTGGGCCCGGGTCGAACCCCGGAGAACCTCAGGGACTGTCTTCGGGGGCTGGCTCTGGGACCGCCCTCAGAGCGCGTCCGCGCCCCGCTCACGCAGCGCCTGGCCGTACTGCTGGAGGACCCACAACTCGCTCTGCACGGCGGCCAGGTGCTGCGGGTCGCCGCCCGCGCCGAGCCGGGCGAGGGTGCCCTGGACGTCGCGGATGCGGCGGTCGACGGCGCGCAGCCGGACCTGTACGAGCTGGATGCCCGCGTACATCTCGTCGACGGTCTTGCGCAGGATGGCTTCGACGGCGAGCTCGGTGACCATGGAGCGGACCGCGTCGTCGGGCGCGGCCTCGCGGACCCGGACGAGGTACTCCTGCGGGTCCTGCGCGCCGTACTCCGCGCCGCCCGCCTCCTCGATGGCGCGGCGCACCGCCGCGTAGGGCGGGGCGGTGAACTCGTCCAGGCCGTACGCGTCGAAGGCCGGGGAGACCAAGTGCGGGTACTGCAGGGCGAGTTTGAGCAGTTCGCGCTCGGTGCGGTGCGCGGGGCTGCGGAGGTTCAGCGCGGGGCCGCTGAAGCCCTGCGGGGCCGCCTCGTACGCCGACGAGGAGCGCTGGGGGGCGGGGGCGGGGCCCCGGCCGCCGCGGTCGCGGGCCCAGCGCGCCAGCTGGGCGACGCGCTTGACGACGAACTGCGTGTCGAGGATGCCGAGCATGCCGGCGAGCTGGACGGCGACCTCGTGCTGCGCGCCGCTGTTCTTGATGCGGGCGACCACGGGGGCGGCCTCGTCCAGGGCGGCGGCGCGGCCCGCGGGGGTCTCCAGGTCGTAGCGCGAGACGATCTGGCGCAGCGCGAACTCGAAGAGCGGCGTACGCGGTTCGACCAGGTCGGCGACGGCTCCGTCACCCTTGGCCAGGCGCAGGTCGCAGGGGTCCATGCCGTCGGGGGCGATCGCGATGTACGTCTCGGCGGCGAACTTCTGGTCGTCCTCGAAGGCGCGCAGGGCGGCCTTCTGGCCGGCCGCGTCCCCGTCGAAGGTGAAGATCACCCGGGCCGAGCCGTTGTCCATCAGGAGGCGCCGGAGGATCTTGATGTGGTCGCCGCCGAACGCGGTGCCGCAGGTCGCGATGGCGGTGGTGATGCCCGCGAGGTGGCAGGCCATCACGTCGGTGTAGCCCTCGACGACGACGGCGCGGCTGGACTTGGCGATCTCCTTCTTGGCGAGGTCGATGCCGTACAGGACCTGGGACTTCTTGTAGATCGCCGTCTCCGGCGTGTTCAGGTACTTCGGGCCGTTGTCGTCGTCGCGGAGCTTGCGGGCGCCGAAGCCGACCACGTCGCCGCCGACGTCGCGGATCGGCCACATCAGGCGGCCGCGGAAGCGGTCGATGGGGCCGCGGCGGCCCTCCTGGGAGATGCCGGAGAGGGTCAGCTCCTTGTCGGTGAAGCCCTTGCCGCGCAGATAGCGGGTGAGATGGTCCCAGCCCGCGGGGCTGTAGCCCACGCCGAAGTGCGCGGCCGCGGCCTGGTCGAAGCCGCGCTCGGCGAGGAACTTCCGGCCGATCTCGGCCTCGGGGCTCTCCAGCTGGTCCACGTAGAACTGCGCGGCGATCTTGTGGGCCTCGACGAGGCGGATGCGCTCACCGCGCTGGTGCGCGGGGTTGTACCCGCCCTCTTCGTAGCGCAGCGTGATGCCCGCCTGGGCGGCGAGGCGCTCGACCGTCTCCGAGAAGGTGAGGTGGTCGATCTTCATCACGAAGGCGATCGTGTCGCCGCCTTCCTGGCAGCCGAAGCAGTGGAAGAGACCCTTGCTCGGGCTGACCTGGAAGGACGGGGACTTCTCGTCGTGGAAGGGGCACAGGCCCTTGAGGTTTCCGCCCCCCGCGTTACGCAGCTGGAGGTAGTCGGAGACCACGGCGTCGATCGGGACCGCGTCCCGAACCGCCTTCACGTCTTCGTCATTGATCCTGCCTGCCACGTAGGAATACTACGGCTCGCCTGTGACACTCCTGCCCGGCCGGTCACGTCAGGAGCGACGCCAAGGGGGTCGACGGGTCCGCGAGGGCGTCGGGGTCGGGGCGTGTGCCCTGCCGGATCAGCTCCTGGATCGGCTCCGTGACGTCCCACACATTCACGTTCATGCCCGCGAGGACCTGCCCCTCGCGCAGCCAGAAGGCGATGAATTCGCGCTTGCCCGTGTCGCCGCGGACCACCACTTGGTCGTACGTGCCCGGGGGCGCCCAGCCCGAGTACTCCAGGCCCACGTCGTACTGGTCGGAGAAGAAGTAGGGCACGCGGTCGTAACGGACGTCCTGGCCGAGCATCGCGCGGGCGGCCGCGGGGCCGCCGTTGAGGGCGTTGGCCCAGTGCTCCACGCGGAGCCTGGTGCCGAAGAGCTCGTGGCGGACGGCGGCCACGTCGCCCGCCGCGTAGATGTCGGGGTCCGAGGTGCGCAGGGACGCGTCGACGGCGATGCCGCCGCCGTCCGCGCGGTCGGCGAGCTCAAGGCCCGCGGACTCGGCGAGGGCCGAACGGGGGGCCGCGCCGATCGCCGCGAGCACGTCGTGCGCCGGGTGCTCCTCGCCGTCGTCCGTGCGGGCGGCGAGGACCATGCCGTCCTGGCCGGTGATCTCGGTGAGCCGCGCGCCGAAGTGGAAGCGGACGCCGTGCTCGGCGTGCAGGTCGGCGAACATCTGGCCGACCTCGGGGCCGAGGACGGCGTGCAGCGGGGTCGGCTCGGGCTCGACGACGGTGACCTCCGCGCCGTACTCCCGGGCGGCCGCCGCGATCTCCAGGCCGATCCATCCGGCGCCCGCGATCACCAGGTGACCGTTGTCCCTGCCGAGCGAGGCAAGGACGTGGCGCAGCCGGTCGGCGTGCGCGAGACGGCGCAGGTGGTGGACGCCCGCGAGGCCGGTGCCGGGGACGTCGAGGCGGCGGGGCTCCGCGCCGGTGACGAGCAGGAGCTTGTCGTAGCGGATGGCGGCGCCGTCGCCCAGGCGCACGGCCTTGGCGGCGCGGTCGATGGCGACGACGGGCTGGCCCAGGTGCAGTTCGACGTCGGCCTGCGCGTACCACCCCGGTTCGTGGACGAAGACGCTGTCCCGCTCCTCCTTGCCCAGCAGATAGCCCTTGGACAGCGGCGGGCGCTCGTAGGGGTGGTCACGCTCGTCGCCGATGAGGATCACCCGGCCGGTGAATCCCTCGGAACGGAGTGTCTCGGCCGCCTTGGCGCCGGCCAGACCTCCTCCGACGATGACGAACGTCTGATCCGCGTCGACCACTTGATGCCTCCTTGCCCGGGGTACCGGGGATGTCCCCCGGAAGAACACAGACTTGCTGATCGGCCTTGCCGCCACAGGGAGCGTCCCGCACGCAGCGTGATGGGGGAAGGGGGCGTGGCCCCAACTGGCCACAATCCGTCACGCCCTGTGGTCACTTCATGGTCATTTACCGTCGTTTCACTGGGGTCTCGCCGTCATCCGCGTGTGCAGGGCGCGGGCCGCCGCGTCCGTGAGCGACGCGATCTGGTCCACCACGACGCGCTGGGCGGCCCGGTCGTCCTGCGCCGCGTCGTACAGGGCGCGGAACTGCGGGTCGAGTCCGTCGGGGGCACGCGCGGTGAGCGCCTCGGCGAGCTCGGCGACGACGATGCGCTGGTCCGCGCGGAGCCGCTCCTGGGCGGGGCGCTGCATCACGTAGCGGTCGGCGACGGCCTTGAGCACCGCGCATTCGTGGCGTGCCGTGCGCGGGACGACGAGTTCGGCCGCGTACCGCGTGAGAGGTCCCGTGCCGTACCGCGCGCGGGTGGCGGTCTCCGCGGCCTGGCAGAAGCGGCCGATGAGCTGGCTGGTGGCGTCCTTCAACCGGGCCTGGCTGACGGCCGATCCTTCGTATCCGTGGGGCCACCACTCCTGGTCGAGGAGGCGGTCCAGCGCTTGGGCGAGCTCTTCGGAGTCGGTGTCCGAAGGGACGTAGCGCCCGATCGCCACGGCGTAGATGTCCTGTCGCTCGGGCTCGGCGTGCAGCACTTTCGGATCGATGTGACCGGCGTGCAGGCCGTCCTCGAAGTCGTGGACCGAGTACGCGACGTCGTCGGACCAGTCCATGACCTGCGCCTCGAAGCAGGTGCGCTGCCCCGGGGCCTCCTTGCGGACCCAGTCGAAGACCGGCCGGTCGTCTTCGTAGACACCGAATTTGGGGGACGCCGGGTCGGTGGGGTGCCCGCCGAGCGGCCAGGGGTACTTGGTGGCGGCGTCCAGGGCGGCCCGCGTCAGGTTCAGCCCGACGCTGACCAGTTCGCCGCTGTCCTCGGAGCGGATGAAGCGCTTCGGCTCGATGCGGGCGAGCAGCCGCAGCGACTGGGCATTGCCCTCGAAGCCGCCGCATTGCGCCGCCACTTCGTTCAGCGCCTGCTCGCCGTTGTGCCCGAAGGGCGGGTGGCCCAGGTCGTGGGAGAGGCAGGCCGTCTCCACCAGGTCGGGGTCGCAGCCGAGGGCGGCGCCCAGCTCACGGCCCACCTGGGCGCACTCCAGAGAATGCGTCAAGCGGGTGCGGGCGCTGGCGTCCCATGCCTGGCTCCTGGTGCCGGGCGTGACGACCTGGGTCTTGCCGGCGAGACGGCGCAGCGCCGCGGAGTGCAGGACGCGCGCGCGGTCGCGCTGGAAGGCCGTGCGCCCCGGCCTCTTGTCAGGCTCGGTGGCCCACCGCTCGACGGCTGTCTCGTCGTAGGCGCTGTAGGCCTCGTATCGCGCGTTCGGTGCTGTGCCTTCCATGCACCGACAGTAGACGCAAGCAGTGACAAACAGGGATCTGGCCCCGCCTGATCCGGCCTCCTTCAGACGCTGGTGAGGCGGTGCCGCCGGGCGGGTGCGGGTGCGGCGTGCGCCGGGTCGGCGCGTGCCTGGTCGTAACGGTGCAGGACGAGCCGGGCGAGGGCCGCGTGCGGTCCGAGCGGCGCCGCGGCGAGCCAGGGGGCGGCGGCCGCGCTCTGGGTCGCGAAGCGGCCCGGCGCGGTGAAGTACCCGGCGACGGCGGTGTGCGTCCGCCCGTCCGCGGCCAGGGCTTCGAGCGCTTGCGGCACCGTACGGGGGCAGGCCGCGGTGGGCGCGGCGTAGGCGGGGACGACGGGGACGCCCAGGCGCTCGGCGAGCAGTCCGGCGGCGGTCTCCGTGTCGGCGGCCGACTCCGGGTCACGGGAGCCCGCGGCGGCGAGGACCACCGCGTGCCGTCGGCGCGCGCCGACGCCCAGGGGCCGCGCGGGCCAGCCCGCCTCGACGAGCCTGGCGTGCAGCGCCTCGGCGAGCAGTGGGTGCGGGCCGAGGGGGGCGGCGACGCGGGTGCCGAGGCCGGGGACGCGGGCGGCGGCCGCCGGTATGTCGCGCTTGACGTGCTGGCCGCGGCTGAGGAGCAGCGGCACGAGGACGGCTTGGCCGCGGTCGTGCGCGGCGGGGGTGTCGAGGGCACTGAGGGTGTCGAGGGCGCTGAGGGTGTCGGCGAGCAGTGGTTCGTTCAGCTCGATGTGGCCCAGGCGGACGGCGAGCCCGGGCCGTTGCTCACGGACCCGCTCGGCGAGGGCCTTGACGGTGGAGAGGGCGCGCGGGTCACGGCTGCCGTGGGTGACCAGGACGAGGGTGGGGCGGGGGTCGGGACGCGGCTCGGGGTGGGCCGCCGGACGGCGCCGGCCGTCGGGCGTGACGAGCCTGAGCTGGGTGCCGAGCCGGCTGGTGATGTGGTCCATGAGCTGCGCCGTACTGTCGAGGTGAGTGCTGCCGGACACTGGGTGAAGAGAGTTCGACGGCGTCATGGACCGAGGATGTCGGGGGCATGTTGCCGGGGCGTTGCGCGGCGGTGACGGCTGTTTTCCCCGTGCTCACGGCGGGCGGCGGGGCGCTGTCAGGGAGGTCCCGGAGGCGGGGGCCGGGGGTGGATCTCCGGGTTGTTTAGGGGGCAGGAGCCGCCGCCGTCGCCGCCGGAGGAGCTTACGGTTGTGGCAGAGATCGGATCGGGGAGATCCGGCGGGCACGGGGCACGGGGGCGGAACACGGATGGAACGACGTGAGGAAGGGCCCGGGGAAGGGTCTGGGAAAGAGCCTGGGGAAGGTTCTGGGGAACGGCCGGGGTGGACGCGGCGTCTGCGGCTGCGGCTGCGGCTGCGGCTGCGGCTGCGGAGACCGGACCGGCTGCGGAGACCGGACGGACTGCGGAGACCTGCGTGGCTCCGTCTGCCGCGCACGCGGAAGGAGCAGCGGCGGACCGTGCAGGCGGTGATGGCGCTGTGCGTGCTCGCGCTACTGCCCGCGACCTGGCTGTTCGTGACGACGGACGGCAAGGTGGGCACGGTCGCGGACGCACCGCGTGCCCGCGTCGCCGTGGTCTTCGGGGCCGGTCTGTGGAAGGGCGAGCCGTCGCCGTATCTGGCGCACCGGCTCGACGCGGCGGCCGAGTTGTACCGCAAGGGGCGAATAGAGGTCGTGCTCGTCACGGGCGACAACAGCCGCGAGGAGTACGACGAGCCGGACGCGATGCGCGCCTACCTGAAGAAGCACGGCGTGCCGGAGCGCCGGATCGTGAGCGACTACGCCGGGTTCGACACGTGGGACTCCTGCGTCCGCGCCAAGAAGATCTTCGGCGTGGACCGGGCGGTGCTGATCAGCCAGGGCTTCCACATACGCAGGGCGGTCGCGCTGTGCGACGCGGCGGGCGTCTCGTCGTACGGGGTCGGGGTGGACGCGGTGCACGACACGACCTGGTACTACGGCGGCGCACGGGAGGTCTTCGCGGCAGGCAAGGCAGCACTCGACGCCACACTCGAACCCGACCCCCACTTCCTGGGCCCCCAAGAGCCAGGCATAAAACAAGCCTTGACCACCCCCCGCTAACCAGGGGGACGCCCCCAAAGGGGCGCGGGGAACCACGCGCCCAGCCACCCACAACCCGCAGCACGAGCCGAGACAGCACCCCCACAGGGGCGCGGGGAACTGCGCAACCAGCCACCAACAACCCGCACCCGACAACCACACCGACCAGTCACACCCACCCACGCCGCAGAGCAACCAAGATCCGCCTCACAGGCCGCCCAGGCCCCCGCTGAGGTCCGCTTACCGCGCGCGTAACGCGACCAAGCCAAGGCACGTAACACGCACGGCAGACCCTGAACGACATGCACTCCTCGGCAACACCGGCGCCCCCGACGACGACGCCCTCGGCCCCAGCCCGGGCCGCCCAGGCCGCCCACGCCGCTCCGGCCGCCCAGGCCGAGGTGACGCCCACCCACTGTCCGTACTGCGCACTGCAGTGCGGAATGGGCCTGACGACGGCCCCCGGCGGCGACGTGGAGGTCGTGGAACGCGCCGGGTTCCCCGTCAACAAGGGAGCCCTGTGCGGCAAGGGCCGCACCGCCCCCGCCGTGCTCTCCTCACGAGTGCGGCTCACCGAGCCACTCGTCCGGTCCCACGCCACGGGCAGGCTCACACCGGCCACCTGGGAGGAGGCGCTCGACCGGATAGCCGACGCACTGATCCGCACACGCACGGAGCACGGCGCGGACGCGTGCGGAGTGTTCGGAGGAGGTGGCCTGACCAACGAGAAGGCGTACACGCTGGGCAAGTTCGCGAGGGTGGCGCTCGGCACGTCGCAGATCGACTACAACGGACGGTTCTGCATGTCGTCGGCCGCGGCCGCCGGACAGCGGGCGTTCGGCCTTGACCGGGGACTGCCGTTCCCGCTGGAGGACATCCCGCGCACCGGGTGCGTGATCCTCGTCGGGTCGAACCTCGCCGAGACGATGCCGCCCGCCCTGCGCTACCTCACGGAACTGCGGGCGAACGGCGGCACGCTGATCGTCGTCGACCCCCGCAGGACCCGGACCGCCGAACAGGCCGACCTGCACCTGGCCCCCCGCCCCGGCACGGATCTCGCCCTGGCGCTGGGCCTGCTGCACCTGGTCGTGGCGGAGGGCCGGACGGACGACGCGTACATCGAGGAGCGGACGAGCGGATGGGAGGAGGCACGGGCGGCGGCGATGTCGCACTGGCCCGAGCACGTCGAGCGGATCACCGGCGTGGCGGTGCCTCAACTGCGCGATGCCGTACGTCTTTTCTGCGACGTCGAGAACGCGATGGTACTCACCGCGCGCGGCCCCGAGCAGCAGGCCAAGGGCACGGACACCGTCGGGGCGTGGATCAATCTGTGTCTCGCCACGGGCCGCGCGGGGCGGCCGGTGTCCGGGTACGGCTGCCTGACGGGGCAGGGCAACGGTCAGGGTGGGCGCGAACACGGCCAGAAGGCAGACCAGTTGCCCGGTTACCGCAAGCTGACCGATCCGGCGGCGCGGGCGCATGTCGCGGGCGTGTGGGGCGTGGACCCCGACTCCCTGCCGGGCCCCGGCAGGTCGGCGTACGAACTGCTCGACGCGCTGGGCGGGGACATCAAGACGCTGCTCCTGATGGGCTCCAACCCGGTTGTCTCGGCGCCGCGGGCCGCGCATGTGGAGGAGCGGCTGCGGTCGCTGGACTTCCTCACGGTGGCGGACGTGGTGCTGTCCGAGACGGCGCAACTGGCGGACGTGGTGCTGCCGGTGACGCAGTGGGCCGAGGAGACGGGGACGGTGACGAACCTGGAGGGGCGGGTGTTGCTGCGGCGGCAGGCCGTGTCCGCGCCGGTGGGGGTGCGCAGCGACCTCGACGTGCTGCATGGGCTCGCGGCGCGGCTCGGGCACGGGAAGGGCTTCCCCACCGAACCGGAGGAGGTCTTCGAGGAGTTGCGCCGGGCGAGCGCGGGCGGCCCCGCGGACTACTCGGGGATCAGCTACGAGCGGCTGAGGGAGGACGACGGGAAGGGAGTGTTCTGGCCGTGCCCCGCCGACGCCAGCGCCGAGGTCGAGGACGAGGGCGACGTCGAGGTCGATGCGCAGAACGACGTGGAAGGCGGCGGGGAGAGCCGCGAGGAGGGCGGAGGCAAGAGCACGGGCGGGGGGCCGCATCCCGGTACGCCTCGGTTGTTCCTCGACCGGTTCGCCACCGAGGACGGACGGGCACGGTTCGTGCCGGTGGTGCACCGGGCCGCGGCGGAGGAGCCGGACGCGGAGTATCCCGTACTGCTGACCACGGGGCGGGTGCTCGCGCAGTACCAGTCCGGGGCCCAGACGCGGCGCGTCGACGAGCTCAACTCGGCTGCTCCGGGGCCCTTCGTGGAGCTGCATCCGCGGCTCGCCGCGCGTCTGGGGGTCGGGGAGGACGATCCGGTCGCCATCGTCTCGCGGCGCGGCCGCGCGGTGGCTCCGGCGCGGGTCACGTCGGCGATCCGCGCCGACACGGTCTTCATGCCCTTCCACTGGCCGGGCGAGGGCCGGGCCAACACCCTGACGCATCCGGCGCTGGACCCCGTGTCGCGGATGCCGGAGTTCAAGGTGTGTGCGGTGCGGCTGGAGAGGGTGGAGCGGCCGTAGGGGGTGGGAGCGGCCGCCGGGTGGCGGGCCCGGGCCGGGGTGGTGGCCGGGCCCGCCGGTCGGGCGGAGGGGGCGCAGATCAGCAGAGGCGGCCGGTGTACCAGGCGCCGCTCACATCCGAGGACGAGCCGATCCAGGTCACGCCGGGGCCCACGCACCGCTCGCTGTTGGGGCCCCAGTCGTCGATCTCGATCACGATGTGCGAACCGTCGCTCGTGCAGTGGTTGTAGTACGCGTCGCTGGCAGTCGCGAAGTATCCGCAGGGGTCCTTGACGGCCGCCGGCTCGGCGGCGGCCGAGGACGCGAGGGACATACCGAAGCCGATGGCCAGGGCGCCGACGAGGGCAGGCAGAGAACGGCGAACTCGCATAGGGCGACTCCTCTATGGGATAGGGGACAGGGTGCTTACGCACCGCCTCGCACACCTAGGGGTGCACACGGAGAGCTTCGCGTTGCTCACTATCGGTAGTCGCGCGAAGTAGCCCGCACGAGTGGTTCGGATCATCAGATCGAGTGCGCGGGCGTTTGAGCTGCGGATTTACGCTTCTGGGGCGGTAGTTGGCCGGTGGGACGTGAGTCATCTACCGAGCCGGTGCGACGCCCAGTCCCCTCCCCCGATGACCGTTCCCGAGGCCCGCAGTCCGGCCGCGAGCCGCGGGGCGGCGACGTACACCCAGGCCCGGACGGCCGTCCCGTCCGGGCGGACGACGTCGCGCGCGACCCGCTCGTACAGGTTGCGGGGGTCACCCGGGACGTACTCCTCCAGGAGGTCCAGGGCGACGAGGAGCCGGTCGTGGGCGGCGGGCAGGGCCGTCACCAGTTCCCCGCGCACCGGGCCCGCACCGGAGGCCTCGACGGCGTACGGATAGCCGGGGCCGTCGTAGAGGACCGCGCCCGGCAGCAGGGCCGGTTCCTCCGCCGCGGTCCGGCCGTGCAGGTACGCGGCGTGGTTGGGCTCTCCCGGGCGCAGCGTGCCGTACACGAAGAACGGCAGCCGGGCCGCGCCGTGTCCGGTCGTCAGCCGGCGGTCTCCCGTTCCACCCATTCCGCGGTCGGCACGGTCGGCAGGGTCGACACGGCCAGTATCCGCACCTTCTCCGGTTCGCCGTCCATCTCTCTCCGGCTCGTCGTCCATCTCCGGCTCGTCGTCCATACGCCGATTGTGCCTGCGCCGGAGCGAGGCTCGGGAGCATCCAGGGGCGTGTGCCCATGCCGAAGGTCCCGAACACCGCGCTTGCGTCGCCTTTAGGCGCAGTTGTTACACAACCTCCCGATTTCCGTGATGGACGGTTCCTACCTTCGAGAGCGGTGGCCGGTCCTCTGCCGAATCCCCAGCGCAGTCCCTGGGCCGGCCACCACCAGCGCCCCTCACGTGACGGTCAGCCACTCCATGAACCCGATTCTCCGCCGCCCTGCCCTCCTGGGCGCCGCCCCCTTCGCCGCCCTGGCAGCCCTCGCGCTCCCCGGGTGCGCCGGTCCGACCGGTCTCGGGCCGGGCGAGAGCGCGCCTTCCGTATCGGTGCAGCCCCACCCCGAGGCGGTCTGGCCGGCGTGGTCGGGCTCGTCCCCGCGGTCACCCGGCGCCGAGGCGTCCACCCGCCAGCCGCCGCCGCGGCCGCTGAAGGGCCTGCCGACGGTCGGTTCCCAAGGGCTGGCCTCGT
Source organism: Streptomyces sp. NPDC058308 (assembly GCF_042880275.1). Classification (NCBI taxonomy): domain Bacteria; kingdom Bacillati; phylum Actinomycetota; class Actinomycetes; order Kitasatosporales; family Streptomycetaceae; genus Streptomyces; species Streptomyces sp. NPDC058308. The sequence goes on along the minus strand of NZ_JBHVZA010000006.1, from coordinate 208,550 downwards.
TGGATGTCCACGCGGTCCTGCGGGCCGATCCGCGCACGAAGCCACTGGCCGGGCGCGGCATGATCGACCGGCCCGGACGGGCCGGCCTGCGGCCGCCGATGTTCGTGGACCTGACCGGCGACAAGAAGCCCGAGATGCTCGTGGCCGCCGACACGGAGAGCGGCCGGTCGCTCCTGGCCGTCTACACCGAGCGCGACGGCAAGGTCTATCCGATCCTGTTCACCTCCGGCAGGAACCTGAGCGTGGAGACGATCGGCCCCGACCTGCTGGTGCGCACGCCGTGTTCGGAGGGCGGCGAGCAGGCCGTGCGCTTCCACTGGGACGGCGCGCGGATGTCCACGGTCAGCGACATCAAGAACTACCGGAAGCCGCCCAAGCCGACCGTCACGACCGAGCCCTCCGAGGCGGCGGGGCAGCCGTCCCCACCCGCCGTGTCCACGCCCCCCTCCCGGGGAGGTCCTTGATGCCGCGCGGCGCCGGGGCCGGGGCCGGGCGCGGAGCCGTGGCCTGCGTTCGCGCCGTGCTCAACAGCCTCGGGCTGCGCTGGAAGATCGCCGCGCTGCTCGCCGCGGGCTGCGCCGTGGTCGCCGTGGCCATCGGCCTGCTCATCCACCACGCCCGGCTCGACCAGGTCACCACGAGCGCCCGGTCCGGGGCCGTGGCGCAACTCGTCCGGATCCGCCAGCTGTACGAGCTCTCGGGCCAGGTCGACCAGGACGACGGCACGGACGCCGCCCTCGACGACCCCCGGCTGCCCGCACCGCTGCGGAAGGCCGCGCTGGCCGGGCAGCGCACCACCTACCTCGACATGGCGGCGGACGAGCCGTGTGTCTGGGCGGCCCGGCCGGTCGGCGACAGCCCGCGTCACGTCCTGTCCGTCCGCGAGTCACTGCGCGAACGGGCCGACGAGATGGCCGAGTTCGACCGGCAGCTGATCATCTCGGGTGCCGTCGTCGTCGGTCTCGCCGCGCTCGGCGGCGCGGGCCTGTCCAGCAGGCTCAGCCGCGAACTGCGCACCGCCGCGGCCATCGCGCGCCGCATCAGCCAGGGCGACCTGGACGCCCGTATCGACCACCCGCGCCCGTCCGTCGGGCGGCACGGCAGGAACGAGGTCGCCGAACTGGCCACCGCCGTCGACACGATGGCCGCTTCCCTGCAGCAGCGCCTGGAGGCCGAGCAGCGCTTCACGGCGGACGTCGCGCACGAGCTGCGCACCCCGTTGACCGGGCTGCACACGGCGGCCGAGCTCCTGCCGCCGAGCCGTCCGACCGAGCTCGTACGCGACCGTGTCCGCGCCCTGCGCACCCTCACGGAGGACCTGCTCGAAGTGGCCCGCCTCGACGCGGAGGTGGAGAAGCCGGACCTGTCGGTGCTTGCGCTGGGGCAGCTCGTCGCGGACATCGCGCGGAAGTCGGACGCCGCGTACGCGCCGGTGGTCACCGCGGGTGAGACGTACGTACGGACCGACGCGCGGCGTCTTGAGCGGATCCTCACCAACCTCGTCGCCAACGCCCACAAGCACGGCGGCGCGCCGGTCGACGTGCGCGTCGACGGTGCGCGGGTCACGGTCCGCGACCACGGGCCCGGGTTCCCCGAGCACCTGCTCGCGGACGGCCCGCAGCGTTTCCGGACCGGCGCGCGGGAGCGCGGTCAGGGCACCGGCCTCGGCCTGACCATCGCGCTCGGCCAGGCCCAGGTGATCGGCGCCCGGGTGGAGCTCGCCAACGCGGCGGACGGCGGGGCGGTGGCGGTGGTGCGGCTGCCGAAGGCCTGACCGGGCGCCGGGGCGCGCGGCCGAACGGATGCCTGGCCGGACGCCGGGCCGCGCGGCCGAACGGATGCCTGACAGGGCAGTCCCGTAAGGGAGTTGTGCGGGTTGAATCCTGGTTCAGGTCAGGGCCTGCGGTGACTACGCTGGCGGCATGACCCCCCGCCTCGCCCCGAAAGCCAAGGAAATCACCATCGGCGAGCTCGCCGAGCGCAGCGGAGTCGCCCCCTCCGCCCTGCGGTTCTACGAAAGCGAAGGGCTCGTCACCTCCCGTCGCACCGCGGGCAATCAGCGCCGCTACCGCCGCGACACCCTGCGCCGCGTCGCCTTCATCCGCACCTCGCAGCAGCTCGGCATGCCGCTCGCCGCGATCCGTGAGGTGCTCTCCCTGCTGCCCGAGGACCGCACGCCGAACCGCGCGGACTGGGCCAGGATCTCCGCATGCTGGCGCGAGGACCTCGACACCCGCATACGCACCCTCCAGCGGCTGCGCGACAACCTCACGGACTGCATCGGCTGCGGCTGCCTCTCGCTCTCCAAATGCGCGCTGTCCAACACGTGGGACGCGCTGGGCGCCCGCGGCCCGGGCCCGCGCCGCCTGGTGGAGCAGCAGATCCCGTGCACCACCGGAAGCTGCGGATCCGCCACGGAGAAGCAGGAGGAAGGCGTCTCGTAGCGTGTCCGCATGACAATCTCCGCACTGATCGAGCGCATCGAGATCGACGGCAGTCCCGCCACCGCCGAGGCCCTGCTGTGGCCGGCCCTCGTCCAGACGGGGCACTTCACCGCGATGCAGGTCAGGGGCGGCAAGGTGCGCGGCCTCGACCGCCATCTGGCCCGGCTCGACGCGGCCACGCGGGAGCTCTTCGGGCACGCGCTCGACGGGGAACACGTGCGCGACCTGGTCCGGCACATCCTGCGCGACGACATCACGGAGGCGTCCGTACGGGTCTACGTCCACGCCCCCGAGGGGGAGCCGTCCCTCATGGTCACCGTCCGGCCGCCCATGGAGCTGCCCGCCACGATGGAGGGGCGCGCCCAGTCGCTGCGGTCGGTGCCGTACCAGCGGCCCTTCGCCCACATCAAGCACCTGGGCGGCTTCGCGCAGGCCCGCCACGCCGACCTCGCGCGGCGCGCGGGCTTCGACGAGGCGCTGCTCACCGGACCGGACGGCGCGGTCAGCGAGGGCGCCGTCACGAACGTCGCCTTCTTCGACGGCCGTGAGGTGGTCTGGCCCGACGCGCCGCACCTGTCCGGCATCACGATGCAGCTGGTCGAGGCGGCCCTGCCCGCCGCCGGGCTGCCGACCCGGCACGCCCCGGTCACCCTCGACGGCCTCCCCTCGTACGCGGCGGCCTTCGTCACCAACGCCTGGGGGGTCCGGCCCGTGCGGCGGATCGACGACATCGCGTACGGGATCGACGAGCGGCTGATGGCGACGGTGGCCGGGGCCTACGAGGCGGTTCCGTGGGCCACGGTCTGAGCCCGGAGGGGCTCGGCTCCGGGTTCGGGTCCGGGTTCGGAGGGGGCTCGGGTCCGGGTTCGGAGGGGGCTCGGGTCCGGGTTCGGAGGGGGCTCGGGTCTGAGCCCGGAGGGGGCTCGGGGCCGGGCCCGGAAGGGGCTCGGGGCCGGGCCCGGAAGGGGCTCGTCCGGCGGGTGGGGTCACCCATTCACCGGCGCCGCGCGCTCCCTTCGGACACTTTCCCCCGATACGCCGGTGACCTGCTGTAACGCACTCCTCACGGCGTCAGGAGAGGCCCGTACGCGGCCTTTCTGATGCCTCATCAGGAGGCGTGCGGCGCCGAGTGCCACTTACCTCGGTAGAGCGGGGTTCGACCGACGCAGCGGCACTTGGGGGTGCCGCGGGCCGTGCTCGCGCGAAGGCCCTCGGAGGAACGAGCACATGCGCAAGTCCCGCCTGCTGACCGGTACCGCCCTCGCCGTGGCGGTGGGCGCCCTGGCCCTCCCCGCCGCCTCCGCCGCCCCCGGCCCGCCCGCCGGGGACCTGCAGATCCAGCCGGCCACCGTCACCCCCGGCACCACCGTCACCGTGCACACCACCGCCTGCGGCCCCGGCGGGACCGCGACGGGCGACGCGAGCGCGGTGGGCGCGGGCCGGTTCACGCTGGCGCCCGGCGCGCACGCGGAGAACGGCGGCGAGGCCACGGCCGGCCGGTTCGAGGTGCCGCCCTCCGCGCAGCCAGGCACGTACGAGATCGTCGCGAAGTGCTCCGGGTCCGGTGGCTCCGGAGTGAAGGACAAGCAGGTCGCGGGCGACCTCATGGTCACCATCACCTCCACGGCGGCCGCCGGCGAGCTGCCGCAGCGACATCCGAGGGGACACGTGAAGACGGGGGTCGGCGGCGCACTCGGTCCCGACCCCGTGCAGACCGCGGCGGGAGTGGCGGCCCTGGCCGTCGCCGCCGCGGGCGGTACCTGGCTCCTGCACCGCCGGGCGAGAGGCGACAGGATCTAGCCGGACACCCTCCGCTGTCCACCGGTACCGCCGCCCCTTGCCCTCTCCCTGCCCGTGTCCCCTCGCGGGCGGGAGGGGGGCGAGGGACCGGCCCGCCCGACCCCGAGGGGGACGCCGTATGCGCCGTACACGCCGTGCACCCCAGTCCCGTACGGGAGCCCGTACGGGAACCCGGGCAGGGTCCCGCGCCCGCAGGAGGACCGGCAACGCCGTCATAGGCACCGTCACCGCCGTGGCGCTGTGCACCGGGGCGTGGCTGCTGAGCAACGGCGCCGCGTCGCACCCGCCGCCGCAGCCCTCCGCCGACCAGGCCGCGTCGGCCGGGCCCGGCACCCGCCACCACGCCCCCGCGGCCCCCCGCGACCTCGGCGCCGCCCCGCTCCCGCCGTCCCCGCCCGACCGCGTGCGGATCCCCGCGATCGGCGTCGACACGCCCCTGATGGGGCTCGGCCTGACCCGGCAGGGCAGCCTCGACGTGCCGCCCCTCGACCGGAAGAACCTGGCGGGCTGGTACGAGGCGGGCACCACGCCCGGCGAGCGCGGCACCGCCATCGTGGCCGGGCACGTCGACAACAAGGAGGGCCCCGCCGTCTTCTACGAGCTGGGCGCGCTGCAGAAGGGCCGCACGATCGAGGTCGAGCGCAGGGACGGCAGCGTGGCCGTCTTCACGGTGGACGCGAACGAGGTGTACGACGCCGCGGACTTCCCCGACGAGAAGGTGTACGGCGCCGCGTCCCGGCCGGAGCTGCGGGTCATCACCTGCGGGGGGAAGTACTCGAAGCAGACCGGATATCAGGGCAACGTGGTGGTCTTCGCGCACCTGACCTCGGTGCGCTGAGCCCTCCCCCGCTGACGCCGACGCGCGTGCCTCACGCCAGCCACTGCTCGTACGCCATCTTCACCACGAGCGCGAAGACCGTGGTCAGCAGGACGACCCGGACGAAGCCGCTGCCCTTCTTCAGCGCCGTGCGCGCGCCGAACATGCCGCCTGCGAGGTTGAAGACGGCCATGAGCCCGGCCAGCTGCCACAGGACCGCGCCCTGCCAGGCGAACATCGCGAGGGCACCCGCGTTGGTGCAGCAGTTGACGATCTTCGCGGTGGCGGAGGCGGTGACGAGGTCGAGGTGGAGCACGGCGGTCAGGGCGAGCACGAGGAAGGTGCCGGTGCCCGGACCGATGAGGCCGTCGTAGAAGCCGATGCCGAGGCCCGCGAGGCCGATCGCGGCGAGGATCCGCTTCGGGGAGGCGGGGCCCGTGGCGGGCGCGGTGCCGAAGGCGGGCCGCAGGATCACGAAGGCGGCGACGGCGAGCAGCACCACCATGATCACGGGCTTCAGCACCTCGGTGCTCATGCCGGCCGCGAAGAAGGCGCCGCCCATCGACCCGGCGAGCGCGGCGAGGCCGATCCGTACCGCGGTCGGCACGTCGACGGGGGTCTTCCTGACGTACGTGACGGCGGCGCCCGTCGTCCCGACGATCGCGACGGCCTTGTTCGTGCCGAGGGCGTGCGCGGCCGGGGTGCCGCCCGGCAGCCCGAGCAGCAGCGCGGGGAGCAGCAGCAGTCCGCCGCCGCCGACCACCGCGTCGATCCAGCCGGCCGCGAGGGCGGCGAGACAGAGGACGACGACCGCGGTCAGGGATATGTCAGGCATGATCGCGACCTTAGGTTCGGGATGATCACGCCGTCCACGAAATCGTGGAGAGTTGAGCGTCTTCTGAGGTGACGAGCCCGTGGCCGTTAGCTTGGGGGCAGCGGGTCGGGGTCGGCGGGACGGGGTCGGCGGGTCGGGCCGCCGGCTGGAGAGCCCGTGTCATGTCTTCGGCCGGATCATGGCGCGTCTTCGGCCGGATCATGGCGCGGCCCGCGGCGCGGGGACGCCCACCGGCGCGCGGTCGGGGGCCGGTGGCGCCGCAGGGTCGACGGCGAGGGCGAGCGCCGTGGCGACGAGCGCGCTCGCGCCCGCGAGGCCCGCGGCGAGCCTGCGGCGGGCCTGGAGGGTGGGGCCCGGGGCGGGGGCGGCGGGTTTGCGGTGGCGTCCCATGGACCGGGTGACCAGCTTTCTCGGGCTCGAAGGGGCGGGGCGAGTGGCTCGGGGACGGCAGGGCGAGTGGCTCGGGGACGGCAGGGCGAGTGGCTCGGGGACGGCAGGGCGAGTGGCTCGGGGACGGCCGGTTCAGAAGGTGAAGCACTCCGCGTGGACGCGTTCCTCGGGGACGCCCGCGCGCACGAGCGCCGCCGTGGCCGCGGCGGACATGCCGGGCGGGCCGCACAGGTAGACGTCGTGCTCGGCGATGTCGGGGATCAGGTTGCGCAGGGCCTGCGGCGCGAGAGGGTCGAACGCGGCGTCGGAACGGCCGAGCAGATAGTGCAGCCCCGCCTGTCTGCGCTCCGCGATGGCCTCCAGCTCCTCCCGCAGGACGAGTTGTTCGGCGCTGCCCGCGCGGTAGAGCAGGGTGACGTCGCCGGGCCCGCCGGGCAGCGTCTCGAACAGGGCCCGCATCGGGGTGATGCCGACGCCGCCCGCGAGCAGCAGCACCTTGCGCCGGGTGCGCCGGTGCGCGGTGAGCGCGCCGAAGGGACCGGTGGCCAGGACGCGCGTGCCGGGCCTGAGGCGCCGCATCCGGCGGGTGTGGTCGCCGGCCGCCTTGACGGTGATGCGCAGCGTGTCGTCGCGGACCGGCGCGGAGAGGGAGAAGGGCAGCGCGGTGTGCCAGAGCCTGCGCTGCAGGAAGCGCCACCGGAAGAACTGTCCGGGTTCGGCGCGCAGCCGGTCGACACCGATGCCCTGCACGACGACGGAGACGACGCCGGGGCCCTCGCCGCGCACCTCGATGACGCGCAGGCTGTGGCGCAGCGCCTGCCGTACGGGGACGACGAGGCGGTACCAGCCGAGGAGGACGGCGACGGTGGCGTGCGCCAGCGACCAGAACCACAGGGCGAGGCCGCTGCCCGCGACGTCGGGTCCGGCGAGCTGGTGCGCGAAGGCGAGGGCGGCGCCGAGGTAGGTGAGCAGGTGCACGGCGCGCCAGGTCTCGTGCGGGATGCGGCGGCGCAGCGCGCGGGCGGAGGTGGCGCCGACGGCGGCGAGCAGGGCGGTGCCCGCGGTGGCGGCGGCGAGGCCGGGGTAACCGAGCAGGTCCAGGGTGGTGTGCAGGAGGTCGGTGCCGGCGTGGGCGGCGTAGCCGCAGAGGGCGAGGAGGGCGTGGGCGGCGCAGAGGCTCAGGACGTACCGGCCGCCGAGGGCGTGCCGCCGCGCGAGCCGGTCGGCGCCGACGCCGTGCTCGACGGCGGGGACGCGGGCCATCAGGAAGAGCATGACGAGGATCCCGTACCCGGCGAGCAGCCCCGTGAGGTGCGCCCCGGTGGCGAACAGCACGTCGAGCCGTGCGGACGGCTCCATCTGCACGGCCCACAGCGCGGTGACGGCGAGGCCGCCCCCGAGGACTCCGGTGCGCAGGGCGCGGGGCGAGAGGCGGGCCGGGGGGACGGGGCGGGGCGGTGGCGCGGTCGGCGCCGGGACGCTCGCCACGGGCCCACCCTCCGGCGGGGCACTCGGCGCCGCAACCGGCACCTCCCCTGCCCCCGGCGCGAACAGCGGATGGCCGCTCTCAGCAGGCCCAGTCGGCGAAACCACAGGCCCGGTCGGTGAAATCGCAGGTCCGGTCGGTGAAACCACAGGCCCAGTCGACGGAACCACAGGCCTCGGCGGGGCACTCGGCGCCGCAACCCGCGCCTCCCCCGCCCCCGGCGCGGACAGCGGTTGGCCGCTGCCCCCAAGCCCGGTCGGCGGACCCACCTCCGGCGGAACCCCGGGCCGCGGCGGAGCACCATGCGGCGACACCGGCACCGGCACCGGCACCGTCCGCGCACCCCCCGCCCGCGCGGTCGGCGGCTGGGTGGTCGGCGATGTCGGCGCGGGGCGCGTCTGGCGGAGGTAAGCGGCCAGGGCGGGGTACGCGTCGAGTCGGGGGTCGGCTGCCTCGGTGGTCACGGCCGCACACTAGGCGCAGAGAAGCGCCGGAAGTTCCTGGTCAGCGGCGTTCCCGCGATCCTTAAGGCGGCCTTGAGGATCGGCTCAACGCGCGTTAAGCAACGGGGCCTCACACCCCTCCCCCGCCCCCGCTGAGGGCAGCGTTCCCCCGGGGAAACAGGTCCGATCCTGTCGGGTAACACCGGCACCGCAGGCTCCTGTGCATGACCTCATCAGCGCAGCCGCGACCCGTCGGCACCGCACCGGCCCACGGTGTGGTGGTGATCGGCGCGGGGCTCGCCGGCGCCCGGGTGGCGCAGCGTCTCGGTGCCGGCACCGTACTGATCGGCGAGGAGGAGCACGCCCCGTACAACCGCGTGCTGCTCGCCGAGGTCCTCGCGGGCCGGTACGGGCCGGACGTGATCGCGCTGCCCAGCGCGCCGGGGACGGTGCTCCGCACCCGTGCGGTCCGCGTCGACCGCGCCGGGCGCCGAGTGCACTGCGCGGACGGCACCGTCGTGCCGTACGGCACGCTCGTCCTCGCCACGGGCTCGAACCCCGTACTCCCGCCGCTGCGCGGCCTGTTCGCGCACGCCGACGGTGAACTCCCGGGCGGCGTCCACGCCTTCCGCACCATGGACGACTGCCTCGCCCTGTCCGCGGCCGTGACGCCGGGCGCCCGCGTCGTCGTCATCGGCGGCGGCCTGCTCGGGGTCTCCGCGGCCCGCGCCCTCGCCCGGCGCGGCGCCCAGGTCGTCCTGACCCAGCAGGCCGAGCGGCTGATGGAGCGCCAGCTCGACCCGACCTCGTCGAAGCTGGTGCGACGGCACCTCACGGATCTCGGCGTGGAGGTGCACACCGAGTGCCGGGTGCGCGGGGTCGGCGTCGTCGACGGCGCCGTGCGCCGCGTCGAGCTCGCCGACGGCTATCTCCTCGGCACCGATCTGGCCGTCCTCGCCTGCGGCGTGCGCCCCCGTACCGGTCTCGCGCAGGCCGCCGGACTCGACGTACGGCGCGGGATCGTCGTGGACGACCTGCTGCGGACCTCCGACCCGCACATCCGGGCCGTCGGCGACTGCGCTGAGCACGGCGGCCGGGTCTACGGTCTGGCGACGCCCGCCGTCGAGCAGGCCGACGCACTCGCCGCGCTCCTCGCCCAGGACCCCGCCGACGGGACCCCCGCACGCCCCTACACCGGCACCCGCACCCTCACCCGTCTCACCCTGCCGGGCCCCGGACCGCTGGATCTCGCGGCCTTCGGGGACCCGGAGCCGCACCCCGACGACGACGTCGTCCAGCTCACCGACGCCACCCGCGGCACCTACCGCAAGGTCGTCGTCCGCGGCGGCCGCCTGGTCGGCGGCGTCCTGCTCGGCGAGCTCGGGGCGGTCGGGGCGCTCGCCCGCGCCTGGGAGGCCGACGACCCGCTGCCCGACGACGACAGCCCGCTGCTCCACCTGCTCACCCACCCCCAAGCTCTCGAGCTCGCTCGAGCAGGGGAGACCCCAATCGGAGGCCGCTGACATGCCGATGCCCGCACAGAACCCGAACCCCCGCCCGACCCTCGTGCTCGTCGGGCACGGCATGGTCGGCCAGCGCTTCCTCGAAGCCGCCGCCGAGCAGGGCCTCACGGCGAGCCACCGGATCGTGGTGCTGTGCGAGGAGCCGCGCCCCGCCTACGACCGCGTGCAGCTCACCTCGTACTTCTCGGGCCGTACGCCCGACGAACTCTCGCTCACCGACCGTGAGTTCCTCGTCGAGCACGGCATCGAGCTGTACGTCGGCGACGCGGCGGAGAGCATCGACCGCGAGGCCAGGACGGTCACCGCACGCTCGGGCGCCGTCTTCGCCTACGACGCGCTCGTGCTCGCCACCGGCTCCTACCCCTTCGTGCCGCCGGTGCCCGGCAAGGACGCTGCGGGCTGTTTCGTCTACCGCACCATCGAGGACCTGCTCGCCATCGAGGAGTACGCGAAGCGGCACGCCACGACCGGCGCGGTCGTCGGCGGCGGGCTGCTCGGTCTGGAGGCGGCGGGCGCCCTGAAGGGCCTCGGACTGGCCACGCACGTCGTGGAGTTCGCGCCGCGCCTGATGCCGGTGCAGGTCGACGAGGGCGGCGGCGCGGCGCTCCTGCGCACCATCACCGGCATGGGTCTGACCGTGCACACCGGCACCGGCACACAGGAGATCCTGACCGGCGAGGACGGCGCCGTGCGCGGCATGAAGCTGTCCGACGGCAGCGAGGTCGCCACGGAGCTGGTGGTGTTCTCGGCGGGGGTGCGCCCGCGTGACCAGCTCGCCCGCGAGCACGGCCTGACCGTCGGCGAGCGCGGCGGCATCGCGGTCGACGAACAGTGCCGCACCAGCGACCCGTACGTGTACGCGATCGGCGAGTGCGCGCTGGCGGCGGACGGCCGGGTGTACGGCCTGGTCGCGCCGGGTTACGAGATGGCGCAGACGGCGGTCGCCGCCATCGCGTCCCGTGAGGCGAGCTTCACCGGCGCCGATCTCTCCACCAAGCTGAAGCTCCTCGGCGTCGACGTGGCGTCGTTCGGCGACGCGCACGGTACGGCCGAGGGCTGCCTCGACGTCGTCTACACCGACTCGCGCTCGGGCACGTACAAGAAGCTGGTGATGGCGCCGGGCGGCGAGCTGCTCGGCGGCATCCTCGTCGGCGACGCGGAGGCCTACGGGCTGCTGCGCCCGCTCACCGGGTCCGTACCGCCGGTGCCCGCCGAGCAGCTGGTGCTGCCCGCGGGCGCGGGCGCCCCCGTGGCGCTCGGCCCGGAGGCACTGCCCGGCTCCGCGGTGATCTGCAACTGCCACAACGTCACCAAGGACCAGATCTGCGCCTGCTCCAGCCTGCCCGAGGTGAAGAAGTGCACCAAGGCCGGTACGGGGTGCGGCAGTTGTTTGAAGGTGATCGGGCAGCTGCTGCCGAAGAGCGGCGACGACGGGCTGTGCGGCTGCTTCGGGCAGACCCGCCAGGAGCTGTACGAGATCGTGCGCGCCCTGCGGATCACCTCCTTCCGTGAACTGCTCGACGCGCATGGCCGCGAGGCGGCGCGCGGCGGGGAGGGCTGCGACGAGTGCAAGCCGGCGGTCGGCTCGATCATCGCGTCCCTTGCGCCGACCATCGGCGCCGGCGGCTATGTCCTGGACGGCGAGCAGGCGGCGCTGCAGGACACCAACGACCACTTCCTCGCCAACCTCCAGAAGAACGGCTCCTATTCGGTGGTGCCGCGCATCCCCGGCGGCGAGATCACACCGGAGAAGCTGATCGTCATCGGTGAGGTGGCGCGGGACTTCGGGCTCTACACGAAGATCACCGGTGGACAGCGCATCGACCTGTTCGGCGCGCGCGTCGAACAGCTGCCGATGATCTGGACGCGGCTCGTGGACGCGGGCTTCGAGTCGGGCCACGCGTACGGCAAGGCGCTGCGCACCGTGAAGTCCTGTGTCGGGCAGACCTGGTGCCGCTACGGCGTACAGGACTCCGTACGCATGGCCATCGACCTGGAGCTGCGCTACCGCGGCCTGCGCGCACCGCACAAGCTGAAGTCGGCGGTCTCCGGCTGCGCCCGGGAGTGTGCCGAGGCCCAGTCGAAGGACTTCGGCGTGATCGCCACGGCGAGCGGCTGGAACCTGTACGTCGGCGGCAACGGCGGCGCCACCCCGCGCCACGCCGACCTACTCGCCCAGGACCTCGACGACGCCGGACTGGTGCGCCTCATCGACCGGTTCCTGATGTTCTACATCCGTACCGCCGACCGCCTTGAGCGCACCGCCGCCTGGCTGGACCGGATCGACGGCGGCCTCGACCATGTGCGCGACGTCGTCGTCCACGACTCGCTGGGCATCTGCGACGAGCTGGAGTCGCTGATGGCCGCCCACGTCACGCACTACCGCGACGAGTGGGCCGAGACCCTGGACGACCCGGAGCGGCTCGCCCGGTTCGTCTCCTTCGTGAACGCGCCGGGCGTGCCCGACCCCACGGTCGGCTTCGTCCCGGAGCGCGACCAGATCAAGCCCGACCTCCCCCTGCTGTCCATCAGCCCCCGCCCCCTGGAAGGAGCCGCACGATGAGCGACTCGACCGCCACGCACGCTTCTCGTGTCCAACTGCGCCTGGACGACGACTGGTTCGCGATCTGCGACCGTACGCAGCTGATGCCGGGCCGGGGCCTCGCGGCCCTGCTGCCCGACGGCCGCCAGGCGGCGCTCTTCCTCGACCGCGAGGGCCGTACATACGCGATCGACAACCGCGATCCGTTCACGGGCGCCGCGGTGCTCTCCCGGGGCCTGCTCGGGACGGAGCGGGGGCGGCCGTTCGTCGCCTCGCCGCTCCTGAAGCAGCGGTTCGACCTGGAGACGGGGCGGTGCCTGGACGACGAGGAGGTGTCGGTCGCGGTGCACCCCGTGCGCATCGCCTGACCGATCGCCCGGAATCTTCTTGACCGGTCGTTCCAGAATGACGTAGCGTCCTCCTCGTGGCCAGGACCAAGGAATTCGATCCGGACGCCGCGCTGCAGTCGGCCCTGGAGCTGTTCTGGCGGCGCGGCTACGAGGCGACGTCGATGGCGGACCTCGTCGAGGCGCTCGGCGTCGGGCGCGCCAGCATCTACGCGACCTTCGGGAACAAGCACGAGCTGTACCTGAAGGCGCTGGAGCGCTACGCCACGCTCCAGAACCCGCGCCTGCTCGCCGAGCTCTCGCAGCCCGGCCCCGCACTGCCCGCCGTCCGCGCGCTCGTGCGCCGCTTCGGAGCCGAGGCCGCCTCGCCCGAAGGCCGCCTGAACGGCTGCTTCATCACCAATACCGCGGCCGAGCTGGGCCCGCACGACCAGTCGGCCGCCCGCTGCGTCGAGCGCAGCTGGGAGTACATGGAGACGTTGCTGCACTCCGCGCTCGTCCGCGCGCAGGCCCAGGGCGAGCTTGCGCGGGGCCGCGACCCGCTGGCGCTCGCGCGCGTGCTCCTGACCCTGATGCAGGGGCTGCGCGTGATCGGCAAGGCGTCGAAGGACCCGGCGCGCGTGCGGGACGCGACGGAGCAGGCGCTGAGCCTGCTCGACTGAGCCCCCGCCGGACACCGACTTCTCACCCCGGCCTCCGGCCCGCCTTTTTTGTGACCTCCTTTTTGCGACCTCATACTGAACCGATCGTTCAAGAAAAGAGTACCGTCATGGCTTCAGCAGCGCGCTCCCGCTTCACCGGCCGCACCGCCCTCGTCACCGGCGGCGGCTCCGGCCTCGGCAGGGCCATGGCGCTCGCCTTCGCCGCCGAGGGCGCGAACGTCGTCGTCGCCGGGCGCACCGAGGGCCCGCTCAAGGAGACCGTGGGCCTGATCGAGGACGCGGGCGGCACCGCCCTCGCCGTCACCGCCGACGTCTCCCGCTCCGCCGACCTGGCCGCCCTCGTCGCCGCCACCGTCGACCGCTTCGGCTCCCTGGACGTGGCCGTGAACAACGCGGGCGTCCTGCGCGCCGGAGCGCCGGTCGCCGAACTGCCCGAGGAGGACTGGCGCCTGATGCTCGACATCAACGTCACCGGCGTCCTGCTCGCCCTGCAGGCCGAGGTGCGGCAGATGCGCACACAGCCCGCCGGGGGCGCCGTCGTCAACATCGGCTCCACGCTGGGCGCGCACACCAGCGTCCAGGGCCTTGCGGCGTACGGGGCGACCAAGGCGGCCGTCTCCGCGCTGAGCCGCGCGGCCGCCGCCGAGCACATCCGCGACGGCGTCCGCATCAACACCGTCAGCCCCGGCTCCTCCGACACCACCATGTCCTTCCGCCCCGGCGAGACCGAGGCCGAACGGGCCGCCCGCATGAAGGAGTCGACGCCGCTGGGCCGCGTGTCGACGACCGAGGAGATCGCCGCGGCCGTGCTGTACCTGGCGTCCGACGAATCCGGCTCGGTGGTCGGCGCGGACCTGGTGATCGACGGCGGCGCCGCGGCCTGAGCGCTCCGGCCAGGGCAGGCCCCCTGCCCTGGGCTCCCCCTCCGGCTTACTGTTGAGTAAGAAGTCAACGGAGAGGGAGCCTTGCCATGGCCGCGTGGACCACGAGCGACATCCCCGACCAGAGCGGCCGCACGGCCGTGATCACCGGCGCCAACAGCGGGATCGGCTACGTCACCGCGCGTGAGCTGGCCCGCCGCGGCGCCCGCACCATCCTGGCCTGCCGCAGCGAGGAGCGCGGGAGCGCGGCGGTGGCCCGACTGCTCACCGAAGTGCCGGGCGCACACGCCGAGTTCGGGCGGCTCGACCTCGGGGACCTGGCGTCCGTACGGAAGTTCGCGGCGGCGTACGAGGACACGCGCCTGGACCTGCTGATCAACAACGCGGGGGTGATGGCGCTGCCCTTCCGCCGCACCGCGGACGGTTTCGAGACGCAGTTCGGCGTCAACCACCTCGGACACTTCGCGCTCACGGGACTGCTGCTCCCCCGCCTCCTGGAGGCCCCCGGGGCGCGGATCGTCACCGTCTCGTCCGGCCTGCACGTGCTCGGCAACATCGACATCGGCGACCTCAACGGCGAGCGGAGCTACCGGCGCTGGATCGCCTACGGCCGTTCCAAGACCGCCAACCTCCTCTTCGTCCACGAACTGGCGCGCCGCCTCGCCGCCACCGGCGCCGACACCGTCGCGGCCGCCGCCCACCCCGGCTACGCCTCGACCAACCTGCAGACCGCGGGGCCCAGGATGGAGAACCGCAGGGTCGCCGAACGCGTCGTGGCGCTCGGCAACCGGATCATCGCGCAGTCCGCCGAGGCCGGCGCGCTGCCCACGCTGTACGCGGCGACGGCGCCCGGCGTGCGGCCCGACTGGTTCACCGGACCCGGCGGCCTCGGGCTCCGCGGGGCGCCCGCGCCGTCCTGGCGGGCGAAGTGGACGCGGAACGACGTGGCCGGCGAACGGCTCTGGGCGGCGTCGGAAGACCTGACGGGCGTGCGGTACGACGCGCTCAAGAGCTGAGTGACGCCTTCGAGGACTTAGTGACGCCTTGAGGACTTAGTGATGCCTTTGAGGACTTAAGGACCACCGCGGACAGGTGCCCCGGACGGCCGACTTCAGGTTCTTGGCGCGCTTCGGGCGGAACCGGGAGATGCCGTCCTGCCCTCGTCGGCCTCCTGGTCGGCGGCTTCGTTGGCGCGGTCGATCTCGGCCATGTGCTCCTCCGCCCAGGTCCGCAGCCCCGCAAGCGCGGCTTCCAGGGAGAGCCCGAGTCCGGTGAGCCGGTAGAAGACCTGCGGCGGCACGGCCGGTTCGACCCGGCGCGACACCAGCCCGTCACGGGTCAGGCTTCGCAGCGTCACGGACAGCATCTTCTGCGAGACGCCGGGCATCCGGCGTCTCAGCTCCGCGAAACGCACCTCGTCCGGTGCGGCATCGGCCAGCGCCTTGACGGCCATGGACGTCCACTTCGTACCGATGCGGTCCAGCAACTGCCGCGTCGGGCAGTGCGGATCGAACAGATCGCCCCGTACCCCGCCACCGGCGGCCCGGGCCCCTCGGGTGGTCACCTGTGGCTCACCACCTTCCCTGAAAGTGCCGTCTAGGAAGCAGTCGGCCAGTTACCTATCGTTCTGTGGTCACCAATGGTAACCAGCCGAGGAGCCGTCATGCCCGTCACCGCCGCGCCCGACCTGCGCCGCATCACGACGAACGGCGTCGAACTCAATGTCGCCATCGCCGGGGACGGACCTGCGGTTCTCCTGCTGCACGGCTTTCCGCACACCTGGCGACTCTGGAGCGGCATCATGGGCCGACTGGCCGGTCAGTACCGGGTCATCGCCCCGGACCTTCGAGGCTTCGGTGCCAGTGCACGTGCCATCGAGGGGTACGACGCAGGCACCCTCGCCGCTGACGCCGAAGGGCTGCTCGACGCACTCGGCGAGCCCTCGGCGGCGGTGGTCGGCATCGACGCGGGCACCGCCCCCGCCGTCCTGCTCGCGCTGCGCCGACCCGGCCTGGTGCGGCGCCTTGTCGTGATGGAGGCACTCCTCGGCCGCCTGCCCGGAGCAGAGCACGTCTTCGCGGGCGGCGCCCCGTGGTGGTTCGGCTTCCACGCCCTGCCCGGCCTCGCCGAGACCGTCCTGGCCGGCAACGAGGCCCCGTACATCGACTGGTTCCTCGACTCGGGGACGCTCGGGCGAGGAGTACCCGACGACATCCGTGCGGCCTTCGTCCACGCGTACACCGGGAGGGAGGCCCTGCGCTGCGCGTTCTCCTATTACCGGGCCCTGCCCACCAGCGCGCAGCAGATCCAGGACGCCGTCGCGACGGCTCGGCTGACCATGCCCACCATGGCCGTCGGCTCGCACCCCGTCGGCACCGGGCTCGAACGCCAGCTCCGTCCCATCGCCGATGACCTGGTCGGACACCATCTCCAGGACTGCGGCCACATCATCCCCCTCGACCGCCCCGACGCGCTGTTCGCGCTCCTTGCTCCCTTCCTCTCCGCCGATCTGCCCAAAGACAGGTCCTGAGGGGCCTCGTGAGCCTCGTGAGGTCTCAGGCCGCCCCACGCAGCCGCAGCGCCGCCAGCGGGACGAAGCCGGGGCCTTCGCCCACGGTCGGGGCGTCCCTGCCCTCCAGGCGCCGCAGCATCGCGACCGCGATCCGCTCCCCCTGCGCCTTGGCGCGCTCCGCGTTCGGCCCCCGGTGCAGACCGTCGACGGTGGCGTGCCACAGCTGCACCCAGCGGCCGAAGTGCTCGGCGGTGAGTGGGCGCGCGGTGTGCAGGGCGGCGTGCGGGGCGAAGGCGTTGCGGCGGTAGTCGGCGGTGCGCAAGAGCGCCCGCTCCCAGAAGTCGGTGATGCGCGGCAGGTGGACGCCGAGGTCCGTGCCCGCGATCTCCGTGAAGAAGGGGCCGATCAGCGGGTCGGCGAAGGCGGCCGCGTAGAAGCGGCGGAGCAGCACGTCGAGGTCGGCGCGCGAGTCGATGTCCACACGTACGACTGTGCCACGGGCGGGAGCTGGGGCGTCGGGGGAAGGCGGGATGTGCGGGGCGTCCATGCCTCCACGGTCCGCCCCGCACCCGCCCCCTCCCAGGGCCGAAGGTCCCGCTCAGCGCAGGTCCGAGGCCTCGAAGACGGCCCGCGCCGTCGCGTCGTCCGCGCGCGTGGCCAGTCGCCGCAGCTCGGCGCAGCCGGTCCTGAGCAGCCCGTTTTGCCGCGCGGTGCGGGCGCCGGTGTCGAGGCGGTGCAGGAGCAGGGGGTTGTCCACGAGGATCTGCGGGTCGAGCTCGACGCGGTTGCCGAGCGAGTCGCACAGGACGAGGCGGGCGGCGACGCCCTCGCTGCGCCGCACGGCGGTCAGCAGGCAGGTGCAGACGTGCCTGCGGCGCCCGAGCCCCCGCACCGCGAGCCAGCCGGGGCCCGCGGTCACCCGGGCGGGGTGCAGCACCAGATAGAGCAGCGCGGAGAGCCCGGCCCACAGACCGGTGCGGGCGGGGGTGAGCGTGCCGTCGGCCCGGTCGATGAGCAGGACGAGCCCGAAGAGCGCGCACGCGCAGAAGACGGCGGACCGCACACCGGCGCCCCAGCCGCGGTCCGACGTGATCTGCCCCGCCGTCGCCGCGTCCCGTTCCGTGATGTCGTGTCCCATGTGCGGCACGGTAGGACGGCGCCACCCCCGCGTCACCGCCGTTGACGTGGCATATACACACGGTGGGGAGACCTTGACGGAACGCTGACACAGGACGCCGGGCACGGGCACCGGTCGTACGCCGGGCACGGACGCCGGTCGCACTCGCCCCGCAGGGCGACACTCGTCCGCAACACGCCTGTCGTAATCCCTCTGCATGGTTGATCGTTGAGCCGGGCACACAACGCCATGCCACCGGCAGTTTCGACACCACGCAGTCCGACACCACGCAGGGGGACGACCAGCATGACCATCAGCCGCAGGACACTGCTCGGGACGGGCGCGACGGGCGCGGCACTCGGGCTGCTCACCGCGTGCGGGTCCAACACCGGCCGCGACGGCGGCGGTTCGGGCGGCAAGGGCCCACGGCTCGCGCAGTGGTACCACCAGTACGGCGAGCCGGGCACCGAGCAGGCCGTGAAGCGGTACGCCGCCGCCTACAAGAAGGCGGACGTCAGCGTCCAGTGGCGGCCGGGCAACTACGACGAGCAGACCGCGGCGGCCCTGCTCACCGACTCGGGGCCCGACGTCTTCGAGGTCAACGGCCCGTCCCTGGACCAGATCCGCAGCGGTCAGGTCGTCGACCTCACCGACCTGTTCGACGGCGTGAAGGACGACTTCAACCCGGCGGTGCTCGCCCCCAAGACGTACGACGGGAAGATCTGGTCGATCCCGCAGGTCGTCGACATGCACCTGCTCTACTACCGCAAGAGCCTGCTCCAGAAGGCGGGCGTACGGCCGCCGCGCAGCCTGGACGAGCTGGTCGACGCGGCGAAGGCGCTCACCACGAAGGACGTGAAGGGCCTCTTCCTCGGCAACGACGGCGGAGCGGGCGCCCTCGGCCTCACGCCCCTGTACGCGGCGGGCCTCTCCTCCGTCACCGAGGACGGCGAGGTCGGCTTCGACGATCCGGCGGCCGCCCGCACCCTCGGCAAACTGCACCGGCTGTACGCCGACAAGTCGCTGCTGCTCGGCGCGCCCGCCGACTGGTCGGACCCGTCCGCGTTCGTGCAGGAGCTGACCGCCATGCAGTGGTGCGGGCTGTGGGCGCTGCCCGCGGTGAAGAAGGAGCTGGGCGACGACTTCGGCGTGCTCGCGCTGCCCGCCGACGGCGCGCACGGCAGGCCCGCCCTGCCCGTCGGGTCGTACGGCGCGGCGGTGAGCGCCCGCAGCGGCCACAAGAAGGAGGCGAAGGACTTCCTGAAGTGGCTGTGGATCGACCGGACGGAGTACCAGGAGGACTTCGCGCTGTCGTACGGCTCCCACATCCCCGCCAGACTCTCCCTCGCGAAGAAGGCCGACAAGCTGAAGGAGGGCCCGGCGGCGGACGCCGTGCGCTACTCCACCGCGTACGGCTACGCCGAGCCGCTGCTGTGGACGCCGGCGAGCCGCACCGTCTACCAGGACGCGCTGAGCCGGATCATCAAGTCCGGGGCGAGCCCCGAGAGCGAGCTCAAGTCCGTCGTGCGCAAGGTGCGGGCGGAGCTGGACCGGGCCAAGAAGAAGTCGTGAGCCGCGCCCCCGTCAGAAGCCGGCTCCTGGGCACCCAGAACCGCACCCTCTGGTTCTGGGTCTTCGTCGGCCCCTTCGCGCTCGGCCTGATCCTCTTCACCTACGTGCCGCTCGCCTGGAGCGTGTACCTCAGCTTCTTCGACGCCCACAACACGGTCTCGCCGACCGACTTCATCGGCTTCGACAACTACACGTCGATCCTGCGGAACGACGCGTTCACCGACAGTCTCGTCACCTTCGCGGTCTTCTCCGCCTTCATCGTGCCGACGACGTTCGTCCTGTCGCTCGCCCTCGCCCTGATGGTGAACCGCATGCGCCGCGCCCAGGCGTTCTTCCGGTCGGTCTTCTTCCTCCCCGCGGCGTGCAGTTACGTCGTGGCGGCGCTGATCTGGAAGCTGTCGATCTTCAACGGGGTGCGGTTCGGGCTCGCCAACACCGTCCTCGGCTGGTTCGGCGCCGACCAGACAGCCTGGCTCTCCACCACCGATCCGCCCTGGTACTGGCTCGTCATCGTCACCGTACGGCTCTGGCTCCAGGCCGGCTTCTACATGATCCTGTTCCTCGCGGGCCTGCAGCGGATCTCCCCCACGCTCTACGAGGCGGCGGCGGTGGACGGGGCGCGGCCCGGCTGGCAGGTGCTGCGCCACATCACGCTCCCGCAGCTGCGCGCCACCTCGGTCGCCGTGACGCTGCTCCTCGTCATCAACGCCTTCCAGGCCTTCGACGAGTTCTACAACCTGCTCTCGGACTCCCAGGGCTATCCGCCCTACGCCCGGCCACCGCTCGTCTATCTCTACTACACGGCCCTCGGCCAGGAGCAGAACCTCGGCTTCGGCAGCGCGGGCGCGGTGATCCTCGCGCTGATCATCGCGGGGGTGACGGTCGGCCAGGCCCGCTGGTTCGGCCTCGGCAGGAAGGAGGACTGAGACCAGTGTCCCGATCCGTGAAACCTCCGCACCGGCCCATGGACGACGCCCTGGTCCGGACGGGCCGCGCGCTGCGCCTCGTCCTCCTGATCGCGCTCGCGCTGCTCTTCCTGATCCCCTTCTACCTCCTCGTGCGCAACGGCCTCGCGTCCGAGGACGACATCACCTCGCCCGACTGGACGTTCTTCCCCTCGACGCTGCGCTGGTCGAACCTCTCCGAGCTCTTCGACGACCCGACGGTGCCGATGGCGCGCGCCCTGTTCAACTCGACGCTGATCGCGGTCGCGACGACGCTCGGCACACTCGTCCTCGCCTCGCTCGCCGGGTACGGTCTGGCCCGCATCCCCTACCGGTACGCGAACCAGGTCTTCTACGCGATCCTCGGCACGATGATGGTCCCGGCCGCCGTCACCTTCGTACCGAGCTTCGTGCTCGTCTCCTCGCTGGGCTGGGTGTCGACGCTGCGGGGCCTGATCGTCCCGACCCTGTTCTCGGCGTTCGCGTGCTTCATCTTCCGGCAGTACTTCCTGGGCTTCCCGCGGGAGTTGGAGGACGCGGCACGGGTGGACGGCCTCGGCTACTGGCGCACGTACTGGCGCGTCGTCGTCCCCAACTCCCGCCCCGTCTTCGCGGCCGTCGGCACGATCGTCTTCATCGGCGCCTGGAACTCCTTCCTGTGGCCCCTGGTGATCGGCCAGGACCGCGACGCGTGGACGGTGCAGGTGGCGCTCGCCACGTTCACCACGTCCCAAGTCATCCGCCTGCACGAGCTGTTCATCGCGGCGGCGGTGTCGATCGTGCCGCTGCTTGTGGTCTTCCTGTTCTTCCAGCGGTGGATCGTGGCGGGGGTGGAACGGTCGGGGATCGACGACTGACGCCGCTGCGACGGCTCCCGCGGGCGGACGGTAGCGTGCCCGCATGACTGAACTCGGGCCCCTCACCTGGCCGCCCGCCCCGGTCAAGACCGAACGGCTCGTGCTCCGCGCGTCCGAGGCCAGGGACCGTGCGGCGTTCATCGAGCTCTTCGCCTCGCCGGAGGTGGGCACGTACGTCGGCGGCCCTCGGCCGCGCGATGAGCTCGAACGCGCGGTGCCTTCGGTACCCGGGCGGCGCCCCGGTCTCTTCGTGGTCGAGCTCGACGGCGCGATGATCGGCACCGTCGAGCTCAGCCGGCGCGAGGCGGAGCATCGTAGCGAAGTCCCTCCGGATGCCGAGGCCGAGGCCGAGCTCAGCTTCCTGTTCCTGCCGGGGGCGTGGGGACGCGGGTACGCCGCTGAGGCGTGCGCGGTGGTGCTCGGGTGGTTCGCCGAGGTGCTGCCCGGCGAGCCGGTGGTGCTCCGCACTCAGAGCGCCAACGACCGGTCGATGCGCCTCGCGGCGAGGCTGGGCTTCACCGAGGTGCGGCGGTACGAGGCGTGGGGCGCCGAGCAGTGGCTGGGCGTGTGGCGTCCGCCGCTCACGCCGTCCGGCTGAGGCGGCCCCACGCGGCGTCACACGGGCTCCGCCAAGTCCTCCATGAGCTCGGGCAGCTTGCGCAGCCTGGACAGGGTCTGGGTCAGCAGGCGTACGGCCGTGTCGGCCCGGTGACGGGCGACGGGCTGCGGCACGGACTCCGTACGGCTCCGCTCCGCAAGCCCGTCCAGGAGCTCGCCGACCTCGACGGAGGCGGCGTGCAGCCCTTGGATCCGCTCTTCGACCCGGGCCACCAGGGCGTCCACGGACTCCTCGGTGCCGGGGGGTGACGCGGGTGCGGGCACGGGCGGGGTGGCGCTCGGTGGCAGGGAGGGGAAGGGCACGGTCGCGGACGGCAGAGGCCCCACCGGCGCCGCCACCGGCACCGGCGCTATCACCGGGGCCGGGGCCACGGCCGGCATCGGCGCCGACGGCCTCGGCAGGATCGGGGTCGCGGGCTTGCGCGGCCGCGTCCCGGTCTCCTTCGGGAACTCCGTGTCGAACCAGACCGGCGTCATCTCCCGGCCCGGCAGCTCCTTGCCGGACCCGCTGACCCGCCACGGCCTGCGGTCCCCGTCGTCCATGGCCGAGGCGAGCGACCGCAGCACGCCGACGGCCATCATCCGGCTCTTCTCGTGCCGCAGGGCCTGGAGGCAGTTCGAGACGGTCCTGCGGGAGCGGCGGATCCGCTCCCCCGCGTCGTTGACCGCCTCCTGGCCGTCGAGCGAGCCGCGGTCCGCCTCGATGATGCCGAAGGACGCGAGCCAGTGCGCGGCCCGGTAGGCCACCAGCTCGTCGAAGGCGGCGTCCTCGGTGTCCGCCGCGGCGAGGAGGTCCGGCAGCCTGCGCCCGGAGAGCACGACACCGCCCCGGACCTTGGTGGTGAAGACCTCGCCCACGCGCGGGTTCCACGGCGTGGCGTAGCTCTCGGAGGTCAACGCGGACCACGTACGGGCCCGTTGGTTGATCTCTCCCGCCTTGAGCTGGGACGGGGGGTGTTCGCTGAGCGCCCGCCGGAGCAGGAGCTGGCGGCGCGGGTCCACCGGGAAGAGCTCCTGGAGCAGCCTCATGGACCGCAGGTCGCGGAGCTCCGACACCGTCATGTCCGGTGTGGCCTCCGGGAGTTCACGGATCGGTGCGAGCCCGGAGAGGACCTCCGCCGTCTTCTCGTCCATGACCCGCTGGGCCACGTACATGCCGAGCACGCTCCGCCCCAGGGCGCGCGACCGGTCGAGGGCGTCGAACTCCAGCGGCGGGTGCACGTGGTCCCGGCGGTTGTTCATCTGCACAATGCGGTAGAGCCGTTGCGGGGTCGGGGTGCCGACCACCAGGTGCGCGTCCACCACGGCGATGGCGGCCGCCCGCCGCGCCCGTGAACTGCTCGTCGGGTCCAGCTCGTCCTCGTCCGTCTCCGCGTACTCCCTGTTGAGAACGGCGGAGAATTCGGGGAGCCAGACGCGGGGGTCGCAGATGACGCCTTCCTCGACCCGTTCCAATTTTTCCCGGGGGACGCCCGCCAGCACCTCACCGGACGTCAAACGGAAAATCGATTGCCTTTTCTGTGTTCGATTATTCCCTCGAACTGCCATCCATCCCCAATAGGCATCCGGATACAGCGGATTGCCGTCGGCGTCGGTCTCGGGATTCTCCTGGAGGCACACCTGCTGGGGAACATACATTCCAGGATCCTGCTGCCCATTGAGGACGAGGTCGGCCTCCAGGTCGTACGGGCGGACGCGGTCGCGCCTCTCCAGGGCGTCGGCGGCGTCCTCGGTATTCATCATCAGCGCGTGCCGGTTCGCCACCGAGCTCTCCAGCGCCGCGTAGAACGTCTCGTTCCCCTCGTCGTCGACGCGCCTCCACGGCCGGACCGAGGCCAGCGTCCCCTCGGTCGCCGGGCCGACCGTCGGATCCGCGACGGAGCGCCAGATCGAGCTGATGCGCTCGTTGTGCCCCCACTGCACGCCACCGACTCCGTGCATCCGGACGACGGCGACGACCATGTCCCCGGCGTCCGTACGGATGCGCCGGACCGCGCCCCCCTTGAGCCTGCGCACCCCCTGCTCATCGGGTTCACCCAGCGTCTCCTCGGGATCGACCACGAAGGGAGCGATGTTCTCCAGCGCCCCCCGAGGCAGATTGACCCCCTCGGTGGCCAACACGGCCTCGATCCACGTCTCTTGCCGCTCCCGGGATACGGGAATGGGGAACGGCCCGTCGCTCGTCGCCTCACTCATGCGTTGCCTCGCTCATGCGTTGCCTCGGATCACTCGATGTCGTCCTGCAGGCGGTCGATGACCCACCGGACGGCATGGCCCGCCGCCCGGTACGCCGGATTGCCATGCGCAGCCTCAGCCGCCGCGATGGCGGCCCTCAGGATCCACAGCCCGGTCGCCGCCCGCTCGCGGCGCGCCACCTTCGCTTCCCGCTCGGCCAGCTCCCGCTCTTTGCGCCGAATTTCCTCGTCGGGCTCGTCGTCATCGGCACGCCCGGACGGGGGGAATGAATCCATGGCTGAGACCCTTCGGAAAGGCGCGGCCGTCCGTCGACACGATGGCCAACACCCGTTCCGCAGAGGCTTGTTATTAACAAGAAGAATGCTGGCAGCGCGACGGCCGGGATGGCAACGCTTATAGGATTGGCAGACCCGTTCGAAGGATCCGCGTTAGTAAAAACAAGCAGGCGGCACCCCGACTAGAGGCGCCGCCTTCGGTGAGACAAATGATCGAATCAAGCACAACCCCTATGCGGTGTTGACTACTTAAACCCCACCTGCTACTTGTCTACGCCCCACCCACCGCCGTCAACAACGCCAACGGCGCCGCCGCCGAGCGGGATTCCAGTTCGCACGCGTGCGGGTACGGGACCGGATACGGGTACGCCGTCCTGTCGTATCCCGCGAGGACCTCCGGGAGGCGGCCGTTGGCGGCCGTGGCGGCGGCGACCAGGGCGCGGGCCACCGCGCGGGCCTCGTCGTGCAGGCCGTAGCGCGCCAGGCCGAGGGCGATGAGGGCGTTGTCGTGCGGCCACACGGAACCGCGGTGGCAGGAGAGCGGATGGAACGCGGCCTGCCCCGCCGCGAGTGTCCGTACGCCCCAGCCCGAGAAGAAGTCGGGCTCCAGGAGACGGCGGCCCACCGTCTCGCCGTACTCCTTGTCGAGCAGCCCGGACCACAGCAGATGACCCGCGTCCGAGGCGAGCGCGTCGACCTGGTGACCTTCACCGTCCAGGGCGAGCGCGGGGAAACCCCGGTCCGGCATCCAGAAGTCGCGCTGGAAGCGGGCCCGCAGGTCGGCCGCCGTCTGCGTGAGCAGGTCCGCGTACACCTTGTCGTCCCAGACGGTCCGCGCGAGGCGGGCCGTGCGCCGCAGGGCGTCGTACGCGTACCCCTGCGCCCCGGCCGCCATGACGGGCCCCGTGGCACCGATGCCGTCGGCGGAGCAGATCGCGCCGGGCGAGTCCTTCCAGTTCTGGTTGGCGAGGCCGCCCTTGTCCGCGCGGTAGACGAGGTAGCCGCGCGAGGTGAGCCCGCCGTGGTCGAGCATCCAGGCGACGGCGGCCCGCGCGTGCGCCTCCAAGCGGCGGGCTGCCGCGGGGTCCCCGGTCTGTTCCGTGTACGCGCCGAGCAGCACCAGGAAGAGCGGGGTCGCGTCGACCGAACCGTAGTAGCGCCCGAACGGCACCTGCCCGAAGTGCGCGAGCTCACCCTGCCGCACCTCGTGGACGATCTTCCCGGGCTGGGCCACCACGCTGCGCACGGCCTCCGTGGCCTGCGACGCGGCGAGCGCGGGCAGCGTCGCGGCGGCCAGGCGCGGCAGATAGGGCAGCGCGAAGAGGGAGGTCAGCAGGGCGTCCCTGCCGAGCAGCGTGAGGAACCACGGCACGCCCGCCCCCGGCACGCTCAGCTCCTCGCCGTCCGGGCCCGTGGCGGGCACCTGGAGGACGGCGAGGTCCGCGAGGCCGCGCGTGCAGGCGTCCGCGAGCTCCGGCCACCGGGCAGGAGGCGACACGGCGGACACGAACTCGTCCTCGATGGCGGCGAGATGGCGCGCCGCCTCGGCCGGGGAGTGCGGCCGGCCCGCTGCGGCCTCGCCGTGCGGTTGCGCCACGGCACGCAGTGCCACTCGCACCGCGTCGTGCGCGTCGAGGTCCAGCGTCCATACGAGGCGACGCGCCCCGGCCCCTGTCTCCTCGACGGCGCCGGGCGCGGGGTCGGCCGTGACGGTCGTACGCGAACACCACTCGCCGCGCCGGTAGGTGAACTCGACCCCGCCGACGCCCTTCCCACCCGCCCTCTCCCTGTTATCCGTCCCGCCCGCCCCATCTGCCCCGTCCGTCCTGTCGGCGTCGAGCGGTCGGCGGGACCTGACGGCGCCCGGCTTCGCGTACGTACGGTGGTCGGCGCGCAGCTCGAACTGGTCGGTGAAGTCGGCGTCCACGGTCAGCTCGATCCGCACCCGGGTCGGCACCGGCCGGTTGCTCACCACGCGCAGCGACTCCACGAACGCGCCGTCCGCCACGGCCTGTTCACGGAAGAGCGTGTACGCGGGCGGCTCCTGGCGGCCGCCGCGCGGCACCAGGACGCAGCGTGCGGCGCCGGTGGCCGCGGCCGAGGTGTCCACGGGCGTGAGGACCTCGGGGACGGCCCCGTCGGCCGTCAGCTGCCAGCGGCTCAGGTGCCGCGCGTCCCGTACGAACAGGCCGTCCGGGCCCGCGCCGCCGCCGCGCGCCGCCCCGACGCCGCTGATGTCGCCGCCCGTGCCGACGGCCGCGAACGTCCGTCCCCGCACCAGCAGCCGATGCCGGTCACTCATGCCCACACCTCTCTTTCAGAGAGCCCGCCCCGCGCGTCACGTGTGTCGTATGCAACGTATGCGTCGTATACGTCATGTGCGTCACGTACGTCGTGCAGTAGGACCAGCGTGAACGGGACCACGTACTCGGCGAACCCGGACGCACCCGCCACGTCGAGTAGGACTCCCACAGCCGGTCCACGAGCGTCCGCGTCAGCGCGTCGGCACGGGCCCGCCGCGCCTCGGGGGGCGGCGCGGAGGGGCCCGCCATCCTGGTCGAGGCCCGCGCCCGGTTGGTCCACAGCACCCGGCCCGCCCGCTGCCGCAGCGTCCGCCGCGCCGGATCGCCGCTGCGGGTGGGCGGCCGAGTGGTGGCGGCGCTGCGGTCCACGCGATCTCCGCTCTTCCCGGGCCGCTCGACGGCCTCTGGGTTATGTGTCGTCCACCTTAGGGTTGCGCCTGGAGAACGGGCAAAACCCGCTAAATATCGTGCAGTTGACGCACAAAAGACGGTCGCGAGCGGAGCGTGAGAGGCACCGGGTGAACGGATCCGCGAGAGCCGCCGCGAGCGCGGGCAGCACGCGCAGTACGGACGGCACGGGCAGCGCGGACGGCACGCCTGCGAGGCCCTCGCGACGGTCGCAACACCGCCGAACCCGGACTTTCCGATGATCGTCGGACATCTGGCCGGAACCCCTTTCCCCACCGACGTCCGCGCACCGCGCCACCAGCGGGCCCTGCCCTGCCCCGCGGCCCACCCGGAGGTGATCACGGCGCGTCCGGGCGGCCGCGCGGCGCTGATCAGGGCGGCAACGCCCGTGGTGGAGCACCTGTACGCACCGGCCGGAGCGGATGAGCGGCTCGCCGCGCTGGGCATGCAGGGCGAGCGGCGCAGTCGGCCGGTGGCGGTCCCGGCCCGCCCCCGGGGGTCCGGATACTGACATCCGGCCGGTTCAAACGGCGTGATTCTCGCCACCCCTGATAGGCCTTGCGCTCAGATGAGCGGTTCACGGGCGACTGCACTTCTCCAAGGGGTGGCACTCAGTGCCACTGCTCGATCATTCATAAGGTGAACTCACATTTGAGTTTAGCTCGCTCGTTTGAGCGTTTTAAGGGGTCTGAAGGTGTCACGCGTTCAAGAGATGAATGCAAGGGGGTCTCTCCGGCTACCGCTCAGTCACTTTCGATCTAGCGGCGGACGGGTGGTTACGGCCGCATGACGCACAAGTGGACGTACCCAGGCGCCTTCGATCTGGGTATGTTCCTCGCCGTCAGGGCAGCCACCGAGTCCTCGAGGAGTCGAGACCCGTGTCGGAAAACAAAGATCCCCATGTAGCTCACACGAGTGAGGCGACCGAGGGCGTGAAGTTCGTTTACGACTTCACCGAGGGCAACAGGGACCTCAAGGACCTTCTCGGCGGGAAGGGCGCGAACCTCGCCGAGATGACCAACCTCGGGCTGCCCGTCCCCCCGGGCTTCACCATCACCACCGAGGCCTGCAAGACGTACCTCGGCAGTGGTGAGGAGCCCGTCGAGCTGCGGGACGAGGTGAGCGCTCACCTCGACGCCCTCGAGAAGAAGATGGGCAAGAAGCTCGGCCAGGCCGACGACCCGCTGCTCGTCTCGGTCCGCTCGGGCGCCAAGTTCTCGATGCCCGGCATGATGGACACCGTCCTCAACATCGGGCTCTCCGACAAGTCCGTGACGGGCCTCGCCAAGCAGTCCGGCGACGACCGCTTCGCGTGGGACTCCTACCGCCGGCTCATCCAGATGTTCGGCAAGACCGTCCTCGGCGTCGACGGCGAGCTGTTCGAGGACGCCCTGGAGAAGGCCAAGGAGGCCAAGAAGGTCACGGTCGATACCGACCTCGAGGCCGCCGACCTGAAGAAGCTGGTCACCAAGTTCAAGAAGATCGTCAAGACGGAGGCCGGGCGGGACTTCCCGCAGGACCCGCGCGAGCAGATGGACCTCGCGATCCGTTCGGTCTTCGAGTCGTGGAACACCGACCGCGCCAAGCTCTACCGCCGCCAGGAGCGCATCCCCGGCGACCTCGGCACGGCCGTCAACGTCTGCTCGATGGTCTTCGGCAACCTCGGCCCCGACTCCGGCACGGGCGTCGCGTTCACCCGCGACCCGGCCTCGGGACACCAGGGCGTGTACGGCGACTACCTGCAGAACGCGCAGGGCGAGGACGTCGTCGCGGGCATCCGCAACACCGTGCCGCTCGCCGATCTCGAGCAGATCGACAAGAAGTCGTACGACCAGCTCATGCAGATCATGGAGACCCTCGAAACGCACTACAAGGACCTGTGCGACATCGAGTTCACCATCGAGCGCGGCCAGCTGTGGATGCTCCAGACCCGTGTCGGCAAGCGCACCGCCGGTGCCGCCTTCCGCATCGCGACGCAGCTCGTCGACCAGGGCCTGATCGACGAGGCCGAGGCGCTCCAGCGCGTCAACGGCGCCCAGCTCGCGCAGCTGATGTTCCCCCGTTTCGACGAGGGCGCGAAGGTCGAGCAGCTCGGCCGGGGCATCGCCGCGTCGCCGGGCGCCGCGGTCGGCAAGGCGGTCTTCGACTCGTACACCGCGATCAAGTGGTCGCGCTCGGGCGAGAAGGTCATCCTGATCCGCCGCGAGACCAACCCCGACGACCTCGACGGCATGATCGCAGCCGAGGGCATCCTGACCTCGCGCGGCGGCAAGACCTCGCACGCCGCCGTCGTGGCGCGCGGCATGGGCAAGACCTGTGTCTGCGGCGCCGAGGACCTGGAGGTCGACACCAAGCGCCGCCGGATGACGGTGGGCGACACCGTCGTCGAGGAGGGCGACACCGTCTCCATCGACGGCTCGACGGGCAAGGTCTACCTCGGTGAGGTGCCGGTCGTGCCCTCCCCCGTCGTCGAGTACTTCGAGGGCCGCATGCACGCGGGCGCCGACGACGCCGACGAGCTGGTCGCCGCCGTGCACCGGATCATGGCGTACGCGGACCGCGTCCGTCGCCTGCGGGTGCGCGCCAACGCGGACAACGCCGAGGACGCGCTCCGTGCCCGCCGCTTCGGCGCGCAGGGCATCGGCCTGTGCCGCACCGAGCACATGTTCCTCGGTGAGCGCCGCGAGATGGTCGAGCGGCTGATCCTCGCCGACGCGGACGAGGAGCGCGAGGACGCCCTGAAGGAGCTCCTGCCGCTGCAGAAGCGGGACTTCGTGGAGCTCTTCGAGGCGATGGACGGCCTGCCCGTCACCGTGCGCCTCCTGGACCCGCCGCTGCACGAGTTCCTGCCGGACATCACGGAGCTCTCCGTGCGGGTCGCCCTCGCCGAGTCCCGCAAGGACGCCAACGAGAACGACCTGCGCCTGCTCCAGGCCGTGCACCGCCTGCACGAGCAGAACCCGATGCTGGGTCTGCGCGGCGTACGCCTCGGCCTGGTCATCCCCGGCCTGTTCACCATGCAGGTGCGGGCCATCGCGGAGGCCGCGGCCGAGCGGAAGACCGCCAAGGGCGACCCGCGCGTGGAGATCATGATTCCGCTCGTGGGCACGGTCCAGGAGCTGGAGATCGTCCGCGAGGAGGCCGAGCAGGTCATCGCGGA
Organism: Streptomyces sp. NPDC058308; assembly: GCF_042880275.1. Taxonomy (NCBI): domain Bacteria; kingdom Bacillati; phylum Actinomycetota; class Actinomycetes; order Kitasatosporales; family Streptomycetaceae; genus Streptomyces; species Streptomyces sp. NPDC058308. Next base: position 178,418 of record NZ_JBHVZA010000006.1, on the reverse strand, counting down.
GGTCGTCGAGACGACCGGCGTCGAGCTGAAGCTGGCGCTCGGCACGATGATCGAGCTGCCGCGCGCCGCGCTCACCGCGGACCAGATCGCGGAGGCCGCCGAGTTCTTCTCCTTCGGCACGAACGACCTCACGCAGACCGTCTGGGGCTTCTCCCGTGACGACGTGGAGGCGAGCTTCTTCACGGCGTACCTGGAGAAGGGCATCTTCGGTGTCTCGCCCTTCGAGACCATCGACAAGGACGGCGTCGGCAGGCTGGTGCGCCTCGCGGCCAAGGCCGGCCGCGAGACCCGCCCCGACCTGAAGCTCGGCGTCTGCGGCGAGCACGGCGGCGACCCGGAGTCCGTGCACTTCTTCCACGAGGTGGGCCTGGACTACGTTTCCTGCTCGCCGTTCCGCATCCCGGTGGCCCGCCTCGAGGCCGGCCGCGCCGCCTCCCACTCGACGGGCAGCGACCACCGGTAGAGCTCCGGGGCCGACGCCGTGTCCCCGACCCTCAGTACCGATGCGGCGTCGGCTCCGGTCCACGAAAAAGGGACAGCACCCTGTGCGGGGGTGCTGTCCCTTCGTGCATTCTCTGCGGAGACTGTCAAGCCAAGCCGCTGACCAGGCTAAACGGCGTTTACTGGCGTTGGTTGGCGTTGAACCCGCCTGAAGCCGTTGTGCCCTCGTTGTGCCCTGGGGTGCGTCTAGGCCCTGCCGGCAGGTTGCTGGCACGCCGAAGCTCCCGGCTGCTAGCCACGTCGAACTGGTGCCGCCACGTCTGGCAGCGCCGCGACGCGTGATCAGGCGTGGCGCGCGCTCACGGTGGGCCAGGTCGACGCGTGCCCGCACTGCCGACCGGGCACCGAGCTTGGCGTGCTGGAGTGAGCGCGATTCCGCTCCTGTGAAGGACGGCCCCGCGCTACGCTTTTTCGTCAGGGCGCGGGCAAGTATCTAGCGCCGTGGAGCGCCGCCTAGGTGACCGGGGGAGCGGATGAGCGAGGATCCTCAGCGGTCGGACATACCCGGAGTCCGAAAACAGTTTTCAGATCTGCGTGCCGAGATCCGTCAAGACGTTATTGAAGCGTGGGAAGAAGCGCATCCAGAAGGTGACGCGCCGGAGTCCGTTCGGCAGGTTATCAGGATGTGGCTTAGTGCCCAGCGGAGAGGGATAAAGAACCTTCCCCGTCAGAGATCCGAGCAACTAGCGTTGTTATCGAGGATTCAATCGGCGAAGGTTAGCCGCTTGAAGGCTTTAAGTGAAGAAGAATCTGAAATTGTCACCGAGGCTATACGGGCCGCTCACTGGAGTGACAACTCCCGTGCAAGTTGGTCCTCTATTCTGGACGATTTTTCCGAAGACCACCCGGTGCTTGTATTCCCAATTGCTTTTGCGGTGTTCCTTCTTCTGCCGATGGTGCTATTCGAGGGCTCCCTGAACCGTTTTCAAGAGTTTGAAAAGGTAGGAGGGCCCTCTATTCTTTTCGCGGGCCTCCTGCTTGTTCTCGCCCTTCTGGTCCATGGGAGGATGATTTTCGTCATTCGATCCTTCGCTCCTAAGTGGGTACAGGTCTGGCGCCTATTCGTTCTCTCTGTAGGCTTTACCCTGACCGCCTTAGACGAATGGCGAGATTTCATCAAGAGTTATGTGATCTCCTACCAGGAAAGCCTATCGATCCTGCCTGAGAGTGTGTTCACCTACTTTGGGTTCTCGGCAGACTTCGCCCTCAACTGGTTTATCACCTTCGTCTTTATTGCCTTCAACTTCTCTGCTGGTAGCTCCCTTCTCCGCAGGGTGGGTCCTAAAGAGCCCGCACATGCCGTGGCGACCGCCAAGGTTCTGCTGGAGCTGCTGGAACTGGCGACCTACGCGCAGGCTGCTATCGAGGGTCCTGAAGAAGGTGTGGACCGCGATACTGAAGGCATCCGCCCCTACGTATCAAGTGACGAGCGGAAGGAAGTAATCGAATCCCTAGAGAGGGTCGCCCGATTGGCGGAGGGGCGCTGGCAGAGGAGTTTGCGTGTCGGAGATCCAGTTGCCGATAGCGCAGTCGCTTCGCTGGGGGCGGGGGTGGCCGCATCTGCCCGGAAGTGGAAGGAGGTGGCTGCCGTGGGCGGAGATCGACTAGTTGAAATGAACGAAGCATTCACGGGCGCACTCGTGCATGCGGCGCAAGGTAATTGGATACTTCTGGCTGCCGAGGCCTCAGGCAAAGAACTTCTCAGGAGGAGAATCCTGAGAGTGGTGCGTCATGTCCTGGCTCTGTCCGTCATGGTTGCTACAACCTATTTCGTCGTGGTCGACCCGTTCGCCCTTTGGGGGAAGGGTGCTGCCGCTAGCCCGGCTGTTAGCTCTCTGATTCTCACGATTGCGGCGATCTTGAGTGTTATGATTGATCCGACAATAATCGATCGTCTAAGCAATGCGTCGAAAGTTAGCACCCATTTTTCGGCTAAGAAATAAGTTCGCCATGGAGTTCTGGACGATCAAGGCTCTCCTCCGGTCGACAGTGGGACTCTTGATGGCGAGCAACGGAGATACACGAGAGGAGCTCAAGTGCCGGAGGCCAGCCCGCGCGGAACCTACCTGGTGATCTCGGAGGCCCTTCGGAAGGGCATCGAAGAGGGCGAGATCGTCGATGATCTGCCGTCCGAGGCTGACCTTGTCCGTGCGCACGGAGTCGCGCGCAACACGATTCGCCGGGCCCTCAAGACCCTGGAAGCCGAGGGCGTCCTTGAGTCTGCGCCTGGGGTGGGGTGGCGGGTCTCTCGGGGCGGTGACCGGCGCCCCCTCGTGGAGCGCATGACTGCGGTGATCGAAGAGGACTCGCTCGTGATCGGGGATACGTATCCGTCCGAGGCCAAGCTCTGCGAGCGGTTCGGTGTATCCCGCACTGCCGTGCGCCGTGGCCTAGCCCAGATGGAGGGAACCGGCTTGCTCGCCACTGTCCACGGGAAGGGGCGCACCGTTTGCGCTCTCCCGGCTTCCAGCGGTCGGCCGTAGCCTTGGCCGCCATGGGACTGACTGAGTGGGCGTACTCGCTCTCCGAATCGCTGCTGTCCGATCCGTTGCCGCGCAGGTGGGCGCACTCCTTGGGGGTCGCTGATCGGGCCCGGTCCTTGGGCTCGATCCTGGGGGACGATGCGGAGCTGCTGGAAGCGGCCGCCGTACTGCACGACATCGGATACTCGCCGCAGATCGCTGTTACTGGATTCCACCCACTTGACGGAGCTCGGTTTCTCCGGGACCAGGAACGGGCGGATGACCGAGTGATCCGGCTCGTGGCGCATCACTCCTGCGCTCTCCTGGAGGCAGAGGAGCGGGGGCTCAGGCAGGAGTTGGAGGCCGAGTTCGAGCTAGAGCGGCCCGACCTCGTTGACGCGCTCCTCTTCTGCGACATGACGACCACTCCGGACGGCACGCACACCACGTCGACCAAGCGGCTGGATGAGATCGTGCAGAGGTATGGCCCAGACACCATCGTCGGCCGCTTCATTCAACGTGCGGCGCCCGAGATCCACGGAGCCGTGGAACGAGTGGAGGGCCGCCTAACTCAGGCCCCCGCCGCAGATCAGCCGATGTAAGGCTCTTGGCGAGAGCCATCCAGTCCATGCTGGATACGCAGCCGCATGGACGGGTGAATATCGAGATCATCGAGGTCCGTTGGGTCGACCCAACGGACCTCTTTAGATTCGCTGCTTGTCCGCAGTGAACCGCCCGTCGGGTGGGCACGGAAGCAGATCGAGAACTGTTGCCGTACCTCGCCATCGTCGTAGGCGAGCACGTGCTGAGGGTCGGTGTAGAGACCCACGATGCTGTCAATCTCGACGGTGATTCCCGTCTCCTCCAGGACTTCCCGTACGACGGTGTCGCCGACGCGTTCACCGATGTCGTGGCCGCCACCGGGGAGCGCCCACAGGTCGTTGTCCGTCTTGTGGATGAGCAGGAGCTGCCCGGCATCGTCAAGGACGACCGCTGTGACGGAAGGGACCACAGAGTTGGCCTTGGGCGCGTTGGGGTCGCGAAAGTAGTCGACTCGGCTCATGCGTGGGGACCTCCGCAATCGGCAGGCGAAGAGATGGGCCTAGCTGACTCCCAGACCCGTTCGATGCTCTCAGCGTAGGCGTCGAACAGTTCCCCGCCGGGCACGCGTTGCAGGTGCAGGACGGGAGCCATGTACGCGCCGACCCCGTAGAGGTGGCCGTTGGCGAGCATCTCGTCATCGGCTCGGTAGAGCGAGTTGTAGAGCGTCGTGCTGTGGAGGCGGAACTCAACTCCGGGCAACCCGAAAAGCGGGCTGTAGTTGATGAGCGCGTTTCGAATCTTGCCTGCCATTGCGGGACCGATTCCCTCATCCTCGCCACGTACGGCCACGGCCGGACAGTCCGGGTCCCCAAGCATGAAGCGGACCGAGACACCCGCCGCTGACTTCTCCTTGACGACCCGGTGGAACGCAGGGTCTTCGGTGAGCCAGAAGCCTGAGTAGACGACCACGTCGAAGGACCGCGTTACTTGCGCGTAGAGCTGTGGCCACAGGCGGCTCGGTACGACAGATCGGTGCGGGTAGAGCTTGATCAGCTCAGCGTTCCCAGCCTCGGTGACCTCGGCGGAGGTCCGCTCTTCCGGCCACAGGTAGGACACCTCACATTGCAGGAGCGAGGCGGTCGCGTACTGGAAGCGACGGTACGGCTTACGGTTCGGCTCACCGATCCAACGCTCAACCGTCTTTGCTGAGACACCTAACCTCGCGGCCACTTTGTCGAGCGTCATCCCGCTCTCGACGATCGCGCCTCGGAGCCTCTCATTAGGCATGTGGCGAACTCTCCCCTGCCTGGGACGACTTGGGACGACTTCACCGTAGCGAAGTCGTCCACAAGTCGTACATGTGCGAGGTCGATCGTCTTCTGTCGCCAGGCCAATCTGTAAGTACATCGACGCGAGGGACTCGCAGAACCCCAAACAGCCGAAGGGCTTGACGGCGCGAACCTTCCTCTGCATGATGAGGAACACGTAATACATGTTCCTCATCTCGGCAGTGCCCACCTGAACCGGTGGAGCCGAACGAACCGCAGTACCCGCACCAGTCGGAAGACCTTGGGGAGCGACTTCAGTCGCGCTCCGACGGGCTGGGAGCGGAACCGCCTTGAGAACTGAACAGCGTGCCGGCCCAGCCACCTGAACACGGGTGGTCGATGGGTGCGGGTCACCATCCCAACCGACCATGTCGGGCCGGGTGGCCTGCCCGGTTCCGCCCTCCGGGGCGTGACCGGCATTGCGTGATCTGAAATCCGCAGCACCTTCGCGAGGGCTCGCCCTCGCTTCGCACTGCCCCGGCATTCAGCCGCGAGGGCGCCGCATCGGATGCGGTCCCGGGGCGCGCAACGATCCGATTCCCGATCACGAAGGAGCCCGCCATGGCGACGCAGACGCCTCCGGGTGAGTGCCCGCAGTGCTGGGAGCACGCCCACAACAAGCGGATACACCGCGCCCTTGGTCCCCGCGAGGACTGCCCGCAGTGCGTGAACCACATGGTCAACGGCTGCCCCAACGTCACGCCCAAGAAGAAGTCCAGTTGGTGGTGACCGCTTCTTCGAACCGCCCCGATGGTCGCAAGGCCGGGTTCGACTCCCGGCCGGGGCGCTCTGGCGCACCTGCCAGCAACCAACACAGGGAGCAGACATGGAGAACCACGAGGCGATCCGCTACACCGCCGACATCGTCGTGATCAACGACGACCGCAGCATCCTCCTGATCAAGCGCGGCTGGGCCCCTTTCGAGGGGCATTGGGCCCTCCCCGGCGGCCACGTCGACGCAGGAGAGACCAGCCTCCAGGCCGCAGCACGCGAGCTTGCCGAGGAGACCGGAGTCAACGTCAGCCTGCGCGACTTGGAGTTTTCCGGCCTCTTTGACAGTCCGGACCGCGACCCGCGCGGACGGTACGTGTCTGCGGCCTACGCGGTGACCATCGGATCCGACGTGGTCCCCACCGCTGGGGACGACGCCACGGAAGCTCGCTGGTTCCCGCTGGACGACCTGCCCGCGAACCTCGCTTTCGATCACTCCGGGATCGTCCAGGCCGCTGTCTGCGGCTGATCCTGCGCACAGCGCCACCGCCCCGATGGTCGCAAGGCCGGGTTCGACTCCCGGCCGGGGCACTTGCTCCCGCCGTGCTCACGGCGTGGGGCTTTCTCCGGGGCGGTCGCCCTCTCACCAAACAAGACCGCGACCGCCTCGCCCCTTCACCCGAAACAGGAGCTCCGCCATGACCGAGCGCACCTTCGTTTCCCAGACTCCCGGCCCGATCGTGCTGGGCCTGTCCCTGCCGGTCGGCCACGCACGCGTAGAAGTCAGCAAGGAGTTCACCACCGCCCGCATCGAGCTGCACACCGACGACGCCAGCGGGCCCGCCGCCGACGCGATCCACCGCACCCGCAGCCACCAGGATGGCCAGGCGCTCGCGGTGGAGGTTCCCGAGCTGCCCGGCAACGTGATGGTGCAGAGCGTGCGCGGCAACCGCGTCACGCAGAGCTTCGGCACGGTCCGCGGATCGGTGACCGGCCTGACCATCATCAACGGCCGTGTGGTCTCCGGCGGTTCGAGCGGCATGCAGACCGTGAGCGCGGTGGAGGTCACGGCCTACCTGCCCGCGGGGTCCTCGCTCGCGGTGGTGTCCACCTCCGCTGACGCCGCGGTGTTCGGCTATGTCGAGCAGATGGAGTTCCGCTCCGTCTCCGGTGACCTGGACGCCGACGGCGTGAACAACCTGGTCGCCAAGACCACGTCCGGCGATGTGTCGGTGGGGCACCTGACCGGCCGTGGCAGTGCCCGGACGGTCTCCGGTGACATCGACGTGCACCTCTACTCCGGGCAGGCAGCCGACCTGCACACCACCTCCGGCGACATCGACGTGCAGGCCACCCCGTCTGCCACCGGCGCCGTGCAGGCCAACACCGTCTCCGGCGACGCGCTGGTCAGCGGCGCGAGGCACCTGCACGTGGACGCCCGCAGCATGTCCGGCCATGCACGCACCCGCTGACCCGCCCCCTCCTTTTTCCCGCCTCGCCAAGGAGCCCAGATGGCTGCCGTGTTCGTCGCCCTGTACGTCGCCCACAGCGTGGGCGACCACTGGGTGCAGACCTCCTGCCAGTCCGCGTGCAAGGGCCGCCCCGGCTGGGTTGGCCGCCTCGCGGGCGCTCGCCACGTCGCCACCCTGACCGCCACCAAGCTCGTGTTGTTGCTGCCGGTCCTGTGGCTGCTGAACCTCTCCGTGAGCGTGCCCGGCCTGGTGATGGGGCTGGGCATCGACGCTGTTACGCACTGGTGGGCGGATCGCCGCAGCACTCTCGCGTGGCTGGCCAAGGTGACCGGCAAGGGCGAGTTCTACCGGCTCGGTGCCCCGCGTTCCGACCGTGACGACAACCCGCACATCGGGACCGGTGCCTACGCGCTTGACCAGTCCTTCCATCACCTGTGGCTGCTCATCGCCGCGCTCATCATCGCCACTGTCTGACCCCTGTTCTTGCCGGGGTGGCCGCCTCTCACCAAAGACCGAGGCCACCCCGGTATCTCCGTTCCTTCGAATCCAGGAGTTACCCCATGCGTAGCTACATCGGCACCCACGAGGTCCTGAACACGATCGAGTTCCAGGAGCTGGCGTTCGGCTTCGACGACCTGCTCGCCGACAGTGACACGGACGCGTTCCAGGAGCTGTTTCGCGGCCCGCTCAGGCCGGAGTCCCGCGCTGAGCGTGCGGCCCGTCTGGACGTGGCCCGCGACGTGCTCGCGGAGCTGCGGGAGGACGGAGAAAGCGGCGACGAGGTGGCCGCCTGGGACGCGCTGTATGCCGACGCGCTCACCCGCACCGTGCCGCTCCTGCGGGTCGCCGCCCGCTCCGCCGGCACGTTTTCCGGGGCGGAGGAAGCGGCATGAGCTACGCCCTGACAACCCTGGCCGCAGCGCTTCCCCTCGCGTCGGGCTGGTCGGTTCACAGCCTGTGGATGCGGCGCCGGATCGACGCGGCCCGGCGTGATCCGCTGACGGGTCTGTGGACGCGTGACCCGTTCGAGGAGCGGGCCCGCAAGAGCCTGACCCGTGGACAGCAGCAGGCCGTGTACGTCGTTGATCTCAACTGGTTCAAGGAGATCAACGACACCTTCGGCCACACGGCCGGGGATGCCGTGCTCCGTGCCACCGGCCGACGTTTTGACCAGTGGGCCCACGACAACGCCGGAACCGCGGGGCGTCTTGGCGGGGATGAGTTCGCCGCCCTCACGCCCGTGTACGGAACGACGGGCACCGTGACCGGCAATCTGCTGGTCAAGCTGGCTGACCTGCTGGACCGGCTGGAGCAGCCGGTGGAGTTCGACGGGCAGCGCATCGACGTACACGCGTCGATCGGCGTGGCCCGGTACTGGCGTGCCGGTAGCGCTGACCTGTCCGCGTTGCTGCGTCGGGCTGATGAGCAGATGTACAGGGCCAAGCGTGAGGGCGGGGGATTCAGCATCGCCCCGCTGTTCGGTTCGGCCCCGGAGTTCGGGACGGTCAACGGCCGCCGTGCGGGTCGCCGTGGCACGACCGGTGGGACGGAGGCGGCGGCATGAACAGCTTCGCCAAGACCCTGTTGGTGGCCGCGCTGGTCGGCGTGGTCGGCATGGCCTTTCGCGTCTCGTGGAACGCACTGCGCGACATCGCCAACGCGGTCGGCGCGGACGCTACGGCCGCGACGCTCTACCCGTTCGTGGTCGACGGACTGATGGCGCTCGCCCTGGTCGCCACCCTGGTCCTCGCCGACCGGGACCGGACGTTCGCGCTGCGCGTGCTGGGCACCTACACCGGTGCCTCACTCGTCCTGAACTACGTGCACGGTCTGGTGCCCGATCTGCACGGCCGCACGATCGAGTGGGGTCAACTGGCGGACTGGGACCCGGCCAACTGGGCTCTGGTGTTGCTGGCCACCTCGCTGCCGGTCGGGTCGATCTACTTCGGTTCCGATCTGGTCGCCAAGGTGCTGCACCACCGCCCCGCCCCGATTCCGGCCGCAGACGTGAATGCGGAGAAATCCATCGAGACCATCATGAAACGGTCTAGGGCTGACCTGCCCGTATCCACCCCGGAGCCGGACCCGCCGAACGTGGTGGTGCTGCCCCGGCCGGTGCCGGTCGGCTTCCTGAAGTCGACCCTCCCGGCCAAGCCGCTTCCCTCGATCGATCCGGCCCCGGTCGTGCCGATCGAGCAGCGTACGGCGGTGGTCGAGTCGACCCGACCGCGCCGCGCCACGGGCCGTGTCCCGGACGTGGCGAAGTCGACCCGCCCCAAGCGCACCCCGGAACAACTGCTCGCCGAAGCACGGGCGGCCACGGCCGACTGGCCGGATGCGAAGCTGACCGGCGAGGGCATCCGACGGGCGGTGCGCACCTCGCCGCAGAACGCCCGCACGCTGCGGGACACGCTGCGGGCCGAGCGGGGCAGCGGCACACAGCCTGAGGCGGTGACGGCATGACGCCGCTACGGATCGGCTCGGTGTGCACCGGTTACGGCGGCCTGGACATGGCCGTCAAGGACGTGTTCGGCGGCGAGCTTGCGTGGGTGGCGGACAACGACCCCGGCGCAAGCCGCATCCTGGCTCACCGCCACCCCGAGGTGCCCAACCTCGGGGACATCACGGCCGTCGACTGGGGCGCCGTCGAGCCGGTCGACCTCTACATCGGCGGCTACCCGTGCCAGCCGTTCAGTTCCGCCGGCAAGAGGAAGGGAGTTGCCGATGACCGGCACATCTGGCCCCACATCGCCCGTGCCCTTGGCGTTCTACGACCCAGCTACGCGGTCTTTGAAAACGTCGCAGGGCACCTTTCTCTCGGATTCGACACCGTCCTCGCTGACCTTGCCGCCCTCGGGTTCGATGCGCGGTGGTGCACTCTTCGCGCATCTGACGTGGGCGCGGCTCACCAGCGCAACCGACTGTTCGTCCTCGCCTGGCCTGCCGACACCGGCAGCCAGGGACTGGAAGGGGGGCGGGCAGAGAGGACAGCTCCCGACGGCCGTGGGCTCACTCCTGCCGACCCCGTCGACCTCGGAGAACACCGGACCGGGGCACGCGGCGCAGGGCGGGATGAACCTGCGCCACGTCGTCTCGCTCCTGCCAACCCCTCGCGCGTCGGAGAACGAGAACCGGCAGACCAGGCGCACTCCATCGCAGCGAGCGGGCACGCACGGCAAGTGCCTGGCGGCGGAGGTGGGCGAACTGCTGCCGACGCCCCGGGCAGCAGCAGCCCGGACGGGTCGGTCGGCGGTCCTGAACTCCAGCTCGTCGCCGAGCCTGGAACAGGCAGTGAAGTTGGCAAACGGCCAGGTGCCGAGGGAACTGAAGAGCCTGGACGAGGCGCCCCCGTCGTGGAGTGGGGACCGTACGCCGAAGCCGTTGAAACGTGGGCGCAAGTCCTCGGCCGTGCTGCCCCCGGGCCAGTTGACGCTGTGGGAAGGCTGAGTCCCGCCTTCGTCGAATGGCTCATGGGCCTTCCCGCCGGCCACGTCACCGATGTCCCCGGCCTCTCCCGCTCCGCACAGCTCAAAGCGCTGGGCAACGGCGTGGTCCCGCACCAGGCTCTCGCCGCGCTCCGCTTCCTCGCACCCGCCGTCCCACCCGCTCGTACTGCTGCTTGACCCGCACGACTTCGCTCAGCGGGGTCCGGACGGTCGGCCTACCAAAGCGCCGTCCGGACCCCTTCCAACCCCGGTGTACGGGAGGAACGTTCAGTGAACCACGACGACGAAAACCAGCTGTTCAACCGGCTCGAAGCCGAGATGGCCACCGAGTCCGGCGGCGAGATCGTCGACCTCGACGCGGCCCGCACTGCCCGTGCCGAGTCGGCCACCCCCGACTCCGTTCCGGCTGGTCCGCCCACCGAGTCGGGCGACTCAGAGCGTCCGGTCATGGTCGACCAGCCGACCGCGAAAGCGGCCGGTCCGGGCTACCTGGGCCGTCTGCGGGGCGCCCGGCGCCGCGCGGTCGTTCCGGAGTGGCTGCGGTCGACGGCGGAACTGAAGACCGCCACCGCGTGGGTGGCCAGCCACTACGCGCACGCCACGGGCTATCACGCGCTGCGCTCACCGATCTACGTCGCCCGCCTCACCCTCCAAGCTCCGGCCGGAGCGGCGAAGTTCGTGGGCGGCACGCTGCGTTGGGTCGCCGACCGCGAGGGCGAACCGGTCCGCCAAGCCGCAGTACGCCGTGAGGACGCGGCCGAATACCTCAAGCTCTCCCGGCAGCGTGATGGCCGCGTGCGGCTGCGCACCCTGGTCGCGGTGCTGTCGATGTTCATCGGGCTCGGTGCCGCGCTGGCCATCTACGTCCTCGCCCCGACCTGGCTTCAGGCCATCTCGGTCAGTGCGGTGACAGTGGCGCTCGGCTTCGCGGGCCGCCGTGCGGATGACCCGGTCATCCACAAGGCCGTGGAGCTGCCCAAGGCAACCAAGCTGACCAGCGATATCGTGCTGCGCGCGCTGGGTGCGCTGGGTATCCCCGCGATCAACCAGGCACAGGGCAAGGGGCGGGACGGCTTCGAGTTCACTGCCCCGATCACCCGTGACGGGCCGGGCTGGCGCGCGGAAGGCAACCTGCCCTACGGCGTGACGGTCACCGACGTGATCGAGCGCCGTGACCGGCTCGCCTCGGGTCTGCGCCGTCCGCTGGGCTGCGTGTGGCCCGAGGCCGTACCGGACGAGCACACCGGGCGTCTGGTGCTGTGGGTCGGTGATCAGGATATGTCGACCGCCAAGAAGCCCAAGTGGCCGCTCATGTCGAGTGGTTCGGTGAACCTGTTCAAGCCGGTCGCCTACGGCACCGACCAGCGAGGACGCTGGATCGAGGTCACCCTGATGTATATCGCGGGGATCATCGGCGCCATCCCGCGCATGGGCAAGACCTTCCTGCTGCGTCTCCTGCTGCTGATTGCGGCGCTCGATTCGCGGGCTGAGCTGCACACCTACGACATGAAGGGCACCGGCGACCTTGACCCGGTGGGCAACGCCGTCTCCCACCGCCACGCGGCAGGCGACGATGACGAGGCCATCACCTACGCACTCAACGACTTCCGCGCGCTGCGCGAGGAGCTGCGGCGCCGCACCAAGGTGATCCGCTCACTGCCGCGGGACATCTGCCCGGAGTCGAAGGTGACCAGCGAACTCGCCGACAAGCCCTCACTCGGGCTGCACCCCATCGTGATCGGGGTGGATGAGTGCCAGGTGCTGTTCGAACACCCCAAGCACAAGGACGAGTTCGAGGAAATCGCCACCGACCTGGTCAAGCGCGGTCCGGCCACCGGCATCGTGCTCCTGCTCGCCACCCAGCGGCCGGACGCCAAGGCACTGCCCACCGGGATCTCCGCGAACGCCTCAGCCCGCTGGTGCCTGAAGGTCATGGGCCAGCTGGAGAACGACATGGTGCTGGGCACCTCCGCCTACAAGCGCGGGGTGCGGGCCACGATGTTCGCCTGGGGTGACAAGGGCATCCACTACTTCGTCGGCGAGGGCTCCGATGCCCGCATCGTCGGCTCGGTCTACGTGGACGGCCCCGGCGCGGACCGCATCGCCGCCCGCGCCCGCAAGCTCCGCGAGGACGCGGGCAGGCTCTCCGGCCACGCGCTGGGTGAGGAGCCGGAAGTGGCGGTGAGCGCGTACGACCTGCTCGCCGACATCCTCGCCGTGGTCACGGCCAAGGAACCCAAGCTGTGGTCCGAGACCATCGTGACCCGCCTGGCGGAGCTGCGGCCCGAGGTCTACGCGGGATGGGGCCCCGAAGCGCTGAACGCCGCGCTCAAGCCGCACGGCATCGCCACCGTCCAGGTGGGCCGCCGGGTGGAGGGCAAGGTCGTCAACCGCCGTGGCGTCGACCGCTCCCACATCACCACCGCGATTGCGGAGCGTGACGGAAAGCGGGACGCGAGCTGAGTGTTCGGGGCCGCTAGCGCTAGCGACACACCCCGCTAACGTTAGCGGCCCCGCTAGCACCCCAAACCTGCTCTGATCAGGCCGCTAGCGGATAGCGGCCCACCTGCGGAAACCCCTGAAACCCGCCTTGGAGGGCCCGTGATGACCCCTGCCCTGCTCGCTATCACCCTCGCACTCGGCGTCACGTTCTGTTACGTCTCTGTGTGTGTCGCCTCGCCGTTCGGCAACTGCCGCAAGTGCCGCGGCTGGGGCTTCGCCATGAAAACCAACCGCAAGGGACGGCTCAAGCGCGGCAAGGACTGCCGCCGCTGCCACGCCACCGGCAAGCGGATACGCGTCGGCCGCTGGCTCTACAACCGGTGCGCCCGCATCCACCGCGCAGGCACCGACACCCCCTACGCCAAGCCCGCCTTCACCCCTGCCTCGAAGGGATAACCCGATGACCATCAGCGTCTCCCTTGTCCTGCTCTACGGACTGATCCTGTTCTTCCTCCTGCGCGGCAAGTCCCTGGGCTACGGCTCCGCGTTCATCGCGGTGATGTTCGGGTTCTTCCTCGCCTCCACCAGCGCGGCCGGACCCGTCAACGAACTCACCACCGCAGTCATCAACGCCATCCCCGACCTGTGAGCGGAGGCACGGCCATGAACGAACAGATCCTCGCCCGGCACTGGCTGGCCATCATCGCTCCCAAGGCCGCGCCCGCCCTGGCCACCTCCACCGTGCTGATCCTGGCCCGCATCTGGAACGCCAACGGCGCCGAACACAGCATCGGCAACGCCGTACTGATGACCGCACTCTCCCTCGCCGCTGGCGCTGCCGGCACTTTCGCCTCGGTCGGCTTCGCCGGAGACGCGGTCATCGCCGGGGCCGCGTTCGCCACCTCCGGCGCCCTGGCCTTCGCCGGGGTCGCCGGATACTCCGACGGCCTGTCTCTGCCGCTCCTGCTGTGGGTGCTGACCACCGCCGTCGCCTACGGGCTCGCGGCCCGCTACTGGCGCACCGACCGGCGCGAGCGCCTCGACCACGAGTGGCACACGAGTGGGCGTCGCGAGGAGCACGCCCACGTGGAACGCGTCGAAGCCCTGCGGGCCGGAGCACAGATCGAGTCCGCCCGTGCCGGAGCGGCGTATGCCGAGCAGCTCGCCACTGCGCTGCTCACCCGCGCCGCCCAGCCCGGCTACGACCCCATCGCCCTGGAGAACGCGGGCCTGCCCGCGCTCCCTGCGGCCAACGTCACCAAGGAGAACTGAGCCGTGTTCGAGATCCGCGTCATCTGCCAGCCCACCGACACCGACCACGTCGTCGCCGCCCTGGACCGCACCTTCACCACGGGCACCGTGACCGTCCACCCCAACCGCGACAGCACACAGCACCGCCTCTACCTGCATGCCGACCACCTGCCCACCGAGGCCACAGAGATCAACCGGGACGACTGGCCCACGCCGGAGCAGGCCTACGCGGACGCACCCAGCATCGTCGACGAGATCGGCTGGGTGGCACGCAACGCACGCACCGTTGCCACGGGCGAGCAGCACCTCGCCGAGACCGAGTTCGCCGAACTGGAGCGGGAGTTCTTCCTGCGCAAGGCCGCAGTCCTGGACCGCATCTCACTTGAGGACGACCCCACCACCCTGCACGCGGGGGCCGCGGACGTTGCCGACGCCGCCGCGCTCTACCTGATGGACCGCGACGCAGCAGACGAGATCGACCCGCGCAACTACGTGCGGCGCGAGTACGCCGCGTGGGCCAAGAGCCAGTAGCTGTGCCCGAGGCGGTCGCCTCTCACCAAAGACCGCGACCGCCTCGGCTCTCCGTCCCTTCGAGAGAAACAGGAGACCCCCAGCATGACACCTGCCCGCACTCCCGCGCTGCTCTCCGCAGCGCTTCAGGCCACCTCTCGCGGCTGGTACGTCTTCCCCTTGCGCGTCGGTGATAAGCGGCCCGCGCTGCACGGCGAGACTCGCTGCCCCGGTACCGGCGAATGCGCCCACGGGCACCGCAAGTTCGAGCAGCGCGCCACCCGTGACCCCGCCCGTATCCACGCCGCATGGACGATGCGCCCGTTCAACATCGGCATCGCCACGGGCCCCTCCGGGCTGGTCGTCGTCGATCTCGACATGCCCAAGGCGAAAGACCCGAAGGGCACGCCTAGCGGCGTGACGACCTTTGCGGCGCTCTGCGAGCGCGCCGGACAGACCGTGCCCGCCACCTATCGGGTGCGGACTGCCAGCGGTGGAGAGCACCTGTACTTCACAGCCCCCGACGGGGCGCGCCTGCACAACACGAAGGAGACGCTGGCGCCCAAGGTCGACACCCGTGCGTGGGGCGGGTACGTGGTCGCCCCCGGCAGCGCCACGCCGCCCGGCTCGTACGCGGTCGTCGATGCCGCGCCGGTCCTCCCGTTGCCCGGCTGGCTCCGGGACGCTCTCACGCCCCGCCAGCGGCCCGCAGGCCCCCTCGTGCTCAACGTGCCCCGGCACGGAACCCGATGCGCGCAGGTCGCCTTGGACCGTGAACGCGCGGCCATTGAGGCTGCACCGGAGGGCAAGCGGGAGGAGACCCTGTTCAAGGCCGCACGCGCCATGGGTCGCTTCGTGGCCTGGGGCGACATCCCCCGCCATGAGGTGGAGCAGGCTTTTCAGCTCTCGGGTGAGTCCACCGGGCTCCCGGCATCCCAGTGCCGCGCCACTCTGCGCAGCGCTCTGAACTGGGCCATCCGCACGTGCCAGCCCCGGAGGACGGCATGAGCGCCACCCCCATCCCCGCCCTGAAAAGCCCTCCCCTCACCACCCGTTCACCCCTCGCCGCCTCACCGGCCGTCCCCCCGACGGCCGATGGCGTAGCGAAGGTCGCCGCCCGCAAGGGCGTCCTTTCAGCTCTTCGCTCTGACCCGCAGGACGGGAGGACCTCATGAGCGCACAGCCTGTGGACACCGACCTGTGGGCCGGGCAGGACCTCACCGACGAACCGGCGCCCACCGAAACCCCGTGGGAAGAACCCATCCCGCTCACCGGGCGGCGTGAGCTTCCCGCCTTCCCCGCGCACGTCTTCCCCGCCTGGCTGCGGGAGTTCGTGGCAGCGGTCGCGGAGGAGACCCAGACGCCCGTCGACCTGGCGGGCTCTGTGGCCCTGTCGACGCTGGCGACCGCGTCCGGCGGGCGTGCGGTCGTGCATGTGCGGGGCAACTGGCGTGAGCCCACGAACCTGTTCGTGGTGTGCGCGCTGCCCCCGGCTAACCGCAAGTCAGCCGTTTTCGCGCTGCTGACTGACCCGCTGTACGAGGCGGAAGAGCAGCTCAAGAAGGCCATGGCTCCCGCCATCGTCGAAGCGGCCCTGACCGCGCGCCTGGCCAAGGAAGCAGCCGACAAGGCCGCAGCCAAGGCCGTGAACGCCGAGGGCGGCAAGCGCGAGGAACTGGTGGCCGAGGCCATCGGGCTCGCGCAGACCGCCGAATCGGTGGCCGTGCCGGTTGAACCGCTGCTTCTGGCGGACGACTCCACCTCTGAGACGGTCACCTCGCTCATTGCCGAGCAGGGCGGGCGGCTGGCGGTCATGTCGGCCGAGGGCGGCATCTTCGACATCATCGCGGGACGCTACTCCGGGGCCCCGAACATGGAGGTCTTCCTCAAAGGCCATGCCGGGGACCGGCTGCGGGTTAATCGGCAGACCCGTCGCGAGTACATCGATCACCCCGCGCTCACCATCGGCCTGGCCGTACAGCCCGACGTGCTGCGCGACATCGCCAAGGTGAAGGGGTTCGATGGACGCGGGTTGCTGGCGCGCTTCCTGTACTCGCTGCCCACCTCCCTCGTGGGAGAGCGGGAGATCATCACCGACCCGATCCCCGGGGAGACCCGAGCGACCTACGAGCGCAATGTCATCGCGCTCACGCTGTCCCTGGCGGAGTGGACCGACCCGGCGGTCATCCAGCTCAGCCCCGAGGCAGATCAAGCCCTCATCGGCTACCAGAAGCGCGTAGAGCCCCAACTCAAAGCCCGTGGCGGAGCGTTGGGGCACATCTCCAACTGGGCGGGCAAACTCGCCGGAGCCGTCGCCCGCATGGCCGCGCTCCTGCACCTGGCAGAACACCTCGACCGTGGCCACACCACGCCGGTCACCGAGACCACCATGCGCAACGCGATCACGCTGGGGGAGTACTTCGCCGCCCACGCGCTCGCCGTCTTCGACGTCATGGGCGCCGACCCCACCGTCGCCCGCGCCCGCGCTGTACTCGAAGCGCTGCGCGCGGGCGGCTGGGAGGACGTCAGCCGACGGGACCTGTTCACCAAGCTCTCCCGCAGCGAGTTCCCCAACGTCGCCGATCTCGAACCGGCCACCGCGCTGCTCGAAGAGCACGGATACCTCCGCAGCTACCAACCCGAGCGCACCGGGGGCCGTGGACGACCGCCCGCGCCCCGCTACCGACTCCACCCGGCCCTGCGGGAGGTCACGTGACGGCCCGCAGCGGCACGACCCCACCCGCACAAACCGCAAAATCCGCAATAACCCTCGGCATGCCCGCTGAGCTGCGGTGGGGCCTCGCGCCTCTCTCCACGAGGCCCTGCCGCACAATCCCGCAATATTCCGCAAAAATCCGGGACCGGATCACCCGCCCGTGCTGTCCGGGCTGTGCCTGTGATTTTTGCGGAATATCGCGGATTTCTGCGGGGCGCCCCCGCCGACAGCCGCGCAACGCATCACCGCAGGTCATCGGCCACCCGCACTGTTTCTGCGGATTTTGCGGTTTGTGCGGCGGCGCTCGCTCAGGAAACCAATCCCAGGCAGCGACTGCGCGACTGTCGCTCGCCACAGGAGGGACGTCATGAGGAAGTACCTGACGACTGCGGAAGTCGCCGAACGCTACCGGACGTCGCCCTCAACCGTCCGGTATTGGCGCTACGCCGGAACGGGTCCGCAGTGCTTCATCAGGCGCGGTCGACATGTTCTGTACGACGCCGAAGCGCTCGACAAATACGACGCTGAAGAGATCGGAGGCCGATGCGCAGCATGACCCGAGAGGGCCACGAACCCCACTTCAGGGCAAGCCGCTCCATGCAGGATTCGGCTTGCCCTGGGGGGAGGGGGACAGATGGCTGACGTGTATGACCGCTGGCACCTGTCCCGACCGCCGGCCGACGGCGAACCGTGCGCGGCGCACAGCACCAAGACGGCAACCGTGTACCCGAGCACAGCTCACGGAGTCGGGAAGCGCTGGCAGGTGCGCTACCGGGATCTGTCCGGCAAGCAGTGCAAGGAGAACTTCGAGAAGAAGACGGCCGCGGACTCGCGGGCTGCCAAGGTGAAGACGGAACTCGACGGTGGCACGTTCGTGAACCGGGAGCTTGGCAAGCAGAAGTTCAGGGCTGTCGCTGAGCGCTGGCGGGAGACGGCCGTGCACCGCGAGCGGACCGTGACGAATGTCGAGCGGGCGCTACGGCTTCACATCTACCCGACGTTCGGTAACCGGCAGATCGGCAGCATCCAGCGGGCAGACGGCCAGAGGTGGATCAAAGATCGGTCTGCGGTCATCGGCCCCTCGACCTTTGCGACGCCCTGGAATGTCTGTACGAGCATCCTGAAGATGGCTCACCAGGAAGGCATCATCCCGAAATACCCCTGGGAGGGGCTGAAGCCTCCTGAGATCTTCTATCCGGAGATCCATCCTCTCCACCCTGACGCTGCGAAGGCGCTGATCGTCACGGCGTCGCCCCGCTATCGAGCGCTGGTCAAGCAGGCCGCCGCCACAGGACTGCGACAGGGGGAGCTGTTTGGTCTGGAGGATGAGACGCCGACGGAGACCGTCACGGTGAAACAGCAGCTAGTTGGTCCCGACAAAGGGGTGCCGTACCTCGGAGAGCCGAAGACCAAGCAGAGCTACAGGTCCGTCCCTCAAGGACGTTCAGTCGTCGACGAGATCGCGCGGCACCGGGAGCGATTCCCGCCACGGGTTGTGTACATCGAGGACCGAACGAACCCGCGTAAGCCCGTGTGGCGTCATGCCCGTCTGCTGTACACCAACGAGCAAGGGGGTGCGATCAGGCGCAGTACCTGGACCAGGGTCTGGGCGCGCAACGTCAAGCGGGCGAACGCCTACTTGGAGAAGTCCGGCAGCAAGGTGCGGGTTCCGGAGGACACGACGCTTCACGACCTGCGGCACTTCTACGCGTCGGTGCTGATTAAGAACGGCGCGACGCCGAAGCAGGTTCAGAAGCGCCTCGGTCACGCAAAGCCGTCGATCACGCTCAACGTCTACACCCATCTGTGGGAGGCAGACGTCGACGAGACCGCCGACATGATGGAGGTGGCTCTCAACTGAGTGCCCTGAATGTGCCCTCAGGGGTGCGGGCTGGGCCGACTTCCCAGGTCAGGAGGTCGGCCCGTACACCCTGTGCGGGGGTGCTGTCCCTTTGTGCGTCATCGGGCCCGGCCGCCCCCGGTCGTCGGGGGGCCCGCGCCCCACCTCCGCAGGATCATGAGCGAGTCCTCGGGGGTCGCCACCATGGCGAAGGGGAAGCGGTCGAGTTCGAGGCAGAGCGCGACGTCGTCGGGGTGGGCTCCCTGGCGTACCCCCGTGGCCAGTTCGGTGGCGGCGCGCGAACCGGCGGCGCGGTGGAGGAAGTCGGCCGCGTCCGTCGGGGCGCCTGCGGCCCTGCGGGCTATGTACTGGGCGCACGCCAGGTCCTCGTCGGCCCGGCCGTCCTCGCCGGTGACCACGAACGTGACGTCCTCGCACCCGCGGGCCCGCAGGAGCCGGGCCGTCGCCTCCGCCACCACGAAACCCGCGCACAGGACCAGCGACGCGTCCCTGACCGCCAGCGCGCCGACCGTACCTGCCGTGGTCTTCTGCACGACGGTCCGTCCGCCGAGGTCGGCGGAGCGCAGCAGGCCCGGCGAGTTGACCGCGTCGAACCCCGGCGCGGGCGGGCCGTCCTTGAGCGTCACCCAGTCCGGGTGGCGGGCCTTGAGCGCCAGGGCCTCGTCCAGCGACCCGGCGAGCACGATCTTCTCCGCACCCCTGGCGAACGCCCAGGCGGCCACCGTGAAGGCGCGCATGACGTCGACCACGACCGCCACGGACGGGGCTTCGGCCAGTGCGGGGACATCCGGGATACCAACGAAACGAGCGTCCATCGGGCCATGATCACGCATGGCCGGGGGCGGTGCGGGGCCATCCCCGGTTCGTACGGGCCCTCGTCAGGTGATCTCCGGCATCGTGGCCAGGGCGTGGCTGGCGGCGCGGGCGCTCAGAGCCTGTCTCTGAACCCCCGCCTGCGCAGCGGCGCTCAGCCGCCCGACGTGTCCAGTTCCGCTTCCTCGCTCACGCCCGCGCAGTCGTAGGGGTCCTTGAGCCAGCCGTCCGGCAGGACCACGCGGTTGTTGCCCGACGTACGGCCGCGCGGGCCGTCGGCGCCCGCCGGCCACGCCTGGTCGAGGTCCAACTCGCCGAGCCCGTCCTCCAGTTCGGCGAGCGAGGAGGTGATCGCGAGACGCTTGCGCATCTCCGAGCCGACCGCGAAGCCCTTCAGGTACCACGCGACGTGCTTGCGGAAGTCGATGACACCGCGCGCCTCGTCGCCGATCCACTCGCCGAGGAGGGTCGCGTGGCGGAGCATGACCTTCGAGACCTCGCGCAGGGTCGGCGCCTGCGGGGCTCCCGTGCCCTCGAAGGCGGCGACCAGATCGCCGAAGAGCCAGGGGCGGCCGAGGCAGCCGCGGCCCACGACGACGCCGTCGCAGCCGGTCTCGTCCATCATGCGGACCGCGTCGGCGGCCGACCAGATGTCGCCGTTGCCGAGCACGGGGATCTCGGGGACGTGCTCCTTGAGGCGGGCGATGGCGTCCCAGTCGGCGGTGCCGCCGTAGTGCTGGGCGGCGGTGCGGCCGTGCAGGGCGATCGCCGTGACGCCCTCCTCGACGGCGATCCGGCCCGCGTCGAGGAAGGTGATGTGCTCGTCGTTGATGCCCTTGCGCATCTTCATGGTGACCGGCAGGTCACCGGCGCCCGCGACCGCCTCGCGCAGGATCGCGCGGAGCAGGGGGCGCTTGTACGGGAGCGCGGAGCCGCCGCCCTTGCGGGTGACCTTGGGGACGGGGCAGCCGAAGTTCAGGTCGATGTGGTCGGCGAGGTCCTCCTCGGCGATCATGCGGACCGCCTTGCCGACGGTCGCGGGGTCGACTCCGTACAGCTGGATGGACCGGGGCTTCTCGGTCTCGTCGAAGTGGATCAGCTGCATGGTCTTCTCGTTGCGCTCGACCAGGGCGCGCGTGGTGATCATCTCGCTGACGAAGAGGCCCTTGCCTCCGCTGAACTCCCGGCACAGCGTCCGGAACGGCGCGTTCGTGATCCCCGCCATGGGGGCGAGCACGACGGGCGGCTGCACGGTGTGCGGGCCGATCGACAGGGGCTGCGGCTGGGACGGCATCGATGATCTCCGGAACGTACGACAGGACCCTTCATTGTCCCTCACTCCGCGGGCGGCCGTCCCGCACTCCGCGAGCAGCCGTCCCGCACTCCCCCGGCGTCACTCCCCGACAGCTCCGCCAGGCGCTCCAGACGCTCCTCCGTCACGTCGTCGGCGGGCACGTACGCGATCAAGCGGTACGCCTGCATCAGCGGGGCCGTCCACAGCATCCGGTGCTCCAGGCGGAGCAGGCCGACCTGGGGGTGCTGGTAGCGCTTGACGTGCGGCGACATGGTCGCCACCTCGTGCCGCTCCCACAGCTCGCGGAACTCCGCGGAGACCCCGGCCAGCCGGTCGCGCAGCTCCCTCCAGGCCGGTTCCGCGCCGTGCTCGGCCATGGAGCCGCGGAACTTGGCGACCAGGTCGCGCAGCATCTCGTCGCGGTCGATGAACGTCTCGCGCCAGCTCTCGCTGGTGGCCAGGAGCCAGAGGCAGTTGCGGTCGCGGGGCGCCATCGCGTCGAAGTCGCCGAAGACGTGCGTCCAGGAGCGGTTGTAGGCGAGGACGTCGTAGCGGCCGTTCTGCACGGTGGCCGGGTAGGGGCCGAGGCGGCGGAGCAGGCGCCGGACCTCGGCGGAGAGGGCGGTGCACTCCGCCTCGGGGCGGGGGTCGACGGCCCCGGCGAGCGCGAAGAGGTGGGCGCGCTCGCTGGGGTCCATCAGGAGGGCCCGGGCGATCGCGTCGATGACCTGCGCCGACACCTTGATGGACCGCGCCTGCTCCAGCCACGTGTACCAGGTGACGCCCACGCAGGCGAGCTGCGCGACCTCCTCGCGGCGCAGTCCCGGCGTACGGCGGCGGGTGCCGCGGGGCAGGCCCACCTGCTCGGGCGTGACGCGCTCGCGGCGGCTGCGGAGGAAGGCGGCGAGCTCCTGTCTGCGGATGTCGGCGCCGGAGCCCGCGGGAGCGGTGTCCGCCGGGGCGGGAACCGGCGCGGGGGCGGGCGTGGTCGTCGTCGCAGGCCTGGTCGAGGGCGTGCTCGCGGTCGTGGTCACGCCTCAAGGCTGCGCCATCCCGCAGCCTGTTTCCAGGTTCGCCTGGTACCAGGATAAGAAGACTCTGGTACCCCTCTGCGGGCCGGAACATCGTCGTGTCCGTGACCCCTGCTACCGACACCGACACCGACACCAAGTCCGACACCTCCCTCATAAAGACGGCGGCCGCCCCCGCTGCCCTGACCCCCCTCGCCCTCCTCACCGTCCTCCTCGGCGCCTCCCTCTCCAGCATCGACTTCTTCGTCGTCAACGTCGCGCTGCCCAGCATCGAGCGCGACCTGCACGCCTCCCCCGCCACCCTGGAGATGGTCGTCGCGGGCTATGCGGTGGCGTACGCCGTGCTGCTCGTCCTCGGCGGCCGGCTCGGCGACACGTACGGGCGCCGCAGGCTCTTCCTCTGGGGCGTGGCCGCCTTCGGCCTGACCTCGCTGGCCTGCGGGCTCGCGCCCGGCGCGTGGTGGCTGGTAGGGGCGCGCGTGGCGCAGGGCGCCGCGTCCGCGCTGATGCTGCCCCAGGTCCTCGGCACCATCCACGCCACGACGCGGGGCGAGCGGCGGGCGCGGACCGTCGCCCTGTACGGCGCCGTGAGCGGCGTCGCGGGCCTGCTCGGCCAGGCACTCGGCGGCGCCCTGGTCGCCGCGGACCTGGGCGGCACCGGCTGGCGCGCGGTGTTCCTCGTCAACGTGCCGATCGCCGTCGCGGCCGTGGTGGTCGGCGTGCGCACGGTGCCGGACAGCCGTGCCGAGCGGCCCGCGCGGAGCGACGTCCTCGGCACCGTCCTGTTCGCCGGGGCGCTGACCGCGCTCCTGCTGCCCCTCACCGAGGGGCGCGCGACGGGCTGGCCGCTGTGGTCCGTGCTCCTGCTGGTGGCCACCCCGCTGCTCGGCTGGGCGTTCGGGGCCGTGGAGAGCCGCGCCGAGCGCACCGGCGGCAGTCCGCTGCTGCCCCCGTCACTGCTCCGCGAACCCGCCGTGCGCCGGAGCCTGGCCCTCGGCCTGCCGATCTTCATCGGGTTCAGCGGCTTCATGTTCGGGTTCGCGATCGTGCTGCAACAGGGGCTGCGCTACGGGGCGTTGCAGGCCGGCCTGACGGTGGTCCCCATGGGTCTGACGCAGATCCCCGCGTCGATGCTCGTGCCGCGCCTGGTGCGCCGCTGGGGCACCCGTGCGATGACCCGGGCCGCGCTGGTGCACGCGGTGGGTCTCGCGGTGCTCGGCCTGACGGTGCTGTGGACGTCGTGGTCCGGGCTCACGCCGCTCGCCCTCGCGCCGGGGCTGTTGCTGTGCGGGGCCGGGCAGGGCGTCGAGCTCGCGCTCTACTACCGGGTCGCGCTCGCGGCCGTGCCCGCCGCGCGGGCGGGCGCGGGCAGCGGTCTCGCCGCGACCGTGCAGCAGTCGTGCCTGGCCGTGGGGGTGGCGACGGTCGGCTCGCTCTTCCTGGCGCTCGTGCCGGACCTCGGCATGCGGGACGCGTTCGTGACCGCGCTCGGCGTGCAGCTCGCGGGACTGCTCTGCCTGGCCCTGCTGAGCCTGCGGCTGCCGCGGACGCTGCTCTGAAGCCCGCCCCATGAGCGGCCGGGAACATCCCCGGGCCCAGCTGGCCAGCCATGTCCTCGTCCGTCTGGGCCTCGGCTTCGTGAAGGCGCCGGTCACCAACACCGCGGCGCCGGGATGCCGCGCGCCCGGGCGGGGACACGGGCATGACACCTGACGGGTGACAGCCAACGAGTGACAGCTGACAGATATTGATATCTGTCAGCTGTCATGCCATGGTGGACGCATGCGCACTCTCACTCTCGGAACCACCGGCCCCCGTACCTCCGCCATCGGCCTCGGCTGCATGGGCATGTCCGCGCTCTACGGAGAGGCGGACCGCGCCGAGTCCATCGCGACGATCCACGCGGCCCTCGAAGCGGGCGTCACCCTCCTGGACACCGGCGACTTCTACGCCATGGGCCACAACGAACTGCTGATCGGCGAGGCCCTGCGCACCGCCCCCGCCGCCCGCCGCGAACAGGCGCTGACCAGCGTCAAGTTCGGCGCCCTTCGCGACCCGGACGGCGGCTGGTCGGGGTATGACGGCCGCCCGGCCGCGGTCAGGAACTTCGCCGCGTACTCGCTGCAGCGCCTCGGCGTCGACCACATCGACGTCTACCGCATCGCCCGCCTCGACCCCGACGTCCCGGTCGAGGAGACGGTGGGCGCCATCGCGGAGCTGGTCGAGAAGGGGCACGTCCGGCACATCGGCCTCTCCGAGGTCGGCGCCGACACGCTCCGCCGGGCGGCGGCCACGGCGCCCATCTCCGATCTGCAGATCGAGTACTCCCTCATCTCGCGCGGCATCGAGGCGGAGATCCTGCCGACGGCCACCGAGCTCGGCATCGGCGTCACGGCGTACGGCGTGCTCTCGCGCGGCCTGATCTCCGGCCACTTCACCCGCGACCGGCAGCTCGCCGCGAACGACTTCCGCTCGATGAGCCCCCGCTTCCAGGGCGAGAACCTCGACCGCAACCTGGACCTGGTCGACGCCCTGCGGAAGATCGCCGACCAGAAGGGCGTCAGCGTCGCGCAGACCGCCATCGCCTGGGTGCTCGCACAGGGCAACCGCCGCGACGCGGCCATCGTGCCGCTGGTCGGCGCGCGCCGCCGGGACCGGCTCGACGAGGCGCTCGGCGCTCTCGACGTGACGCTCGACGACGCGGACCTCGCGGCGATCGAGGCGGCCGTGCCCGCGGACGCGGCGGCCGGCGCGCGCTACCCGGAAGCGCAGATGGCACACCTCGACAGCGAGCACTGAGCCGCCCACGGGTACGGTCTGTGCCATGGCAACCGCGGCTCCCCTGACCCCCGAGCGCATCCTCGAAGCGACCGAGGAGGTGCTGCGCCGGCACGGCGCGGCCAAGGCCACGGTGGTCGACGTGGCCCGCGCCCTCGGCGTGAGCCACGGCACGGTGTACCGCCACTTCCGTACGAAGACGGAGCTGCGCGGGGCAGTGACGCGGCGCTGGCTGGACCGTACGTCGCAGACGCTCTCGGCGGTCGTCACCGGCGCCGAGCCCCCCGAGGAGAAGCTCCGCCACTGGCTCGTGGGCCTCTTCGAGGCCAAGCAGCACAAGGCGGGGGACGACCCCGAACTGTTCGCCACGTACTCGGTGCTTGTCGACGAGAACAGCGACGTGGTGGACGACCACATCGCCGACCTCACGGGGCAGCTGACGGCCATCGTCCAACAGGGCGTGGACAGCGGCGACTTCACGTCCGAGGCCCCCGCCGTCACGGCCCGCGCGGTCTTCGACGCCACGTCCCGCTTCCACGACCCGGCCTATGCCGCACACTGGTCGCGCCCCGGCATCGAGGACGCGTTCGCGGCGGTGCTCGACCTGACGCTGCGGGGCCTGCGCCCGTAGGGCCCGCGCCCCCGAGGCCCGCGTCAGGGCGCTGGGGGCGCTGGGTAAGGTGATCCGATGCCGCTCGTCGAGATCACCTACGCGCCCCACGTCCCCGGGGAAACCCTCCGCGCACTCGGTTCGGCCCTCCCCCACCTGGTGTCCCTGGCGGTGGAGTGCCCCGAGGAGCCGTACGACGGGGATCTGCGGCCGGGGGACGTGGAGTTGCGGTTCCGGGAGCTCGGGCCGTGGGACCGCAGCGGTCTGGACTTCGTGATCGAGGTGCGGTCGAAGTGGTTCGAGAGCCGATCCTGCAACCGGCAGGAGCGGGTGGACCAGCTGCACGACGGCGTCCGCACCGCCACCGGGTGCGACGACTTCGGCGTCTATCTGTCCCTGCCGGTGGCCGCGTGGTCCCAGGGCGAGGACTGAGAGCCTGTCTTTGACCCCCCCGACCGGCTCTGGAACTCGACCGGACGAGGGAAGGCGCCGACCGCCGCGAGCGTGAGGTGCTTCTCCGGGTACGTGAACCACATGTCGCGTTCCGTGCCGAGCAGCCGTTCGTAGGAGGCCGCGAGCGCGTCCAGCGTGCCGGGGCCCGTATAGACGCGGATGAACGGGCGGGGTTCGGTGAGGTCGGTCGAGTCGTCGTGGCTGGAGCAGGGCCGCGTCGACACCTCCCGGCAGGTCCTCGACGCCGTCGCCCGGACCCTGCTGCTCGACGCCGACGCCCACCGGCACGCGCTGGCCCTCGCCGGCTTCGCCCCGGCCCCGGACGGCGACGAGCCACCGGACCACGGCGGGGCCCCGGACAAGGACGAGGCACCGGGCGGCGACGAGGCGTCGTACGACCCCGGGCTGCGGGCCGTGCTCGACGGCTGGCCCGACAGCCCGGCCCTGCTCCTCGGCCCCGCCCTGGACGTCCTCGCCTGGAACCTGGCGCCCTGGTGGGACTGCCGCTCGGTCGGCGACTTCGCCCCACGGACGGTGGCGCTCACCCCGGAGGGGTCCGGTCAGGCCCGCCCCTACGGCATGACCCTCCTGCTCGCCCCGCGCCCGCAGGACGCCGCCGTCCTGGTCCTGGCCCCTCGCTGACCTCTACGACGCGGGGGCCGCCGGATCCACCGTGGCCTGATGCTCCTGGGCCAGGTGCTCCTCCGCCTTGAGCCACGGCAGGAACTGCGCCTTCCTGTGCCACCCGCAGGTCCCGCAGCTCAACTGCCGCTGCATGCCCGCCTTCTGGACCTCGACGACGTGCTCGCGCCCGTGGTGGTCCCATCGTCTTACCCTGCTCGTGGTCGTTGGAGGTATGGGCCTCAGTGTGCACGGAGGCCCCCGGTTCCATAACCCGGAACCGGGGGCCTCCTACGGCGTTCACGCCGAGAACGTAGAAGCGTCAGCAGCCCACGAGGCGCGTGGCGAGGTAGCCCTCGATCTGGTCGAGGGAGACGCGCTCCTGCTTCATCGTGTCGCGCTCGCGCACCGTCACGGCGTTGTCGTCGAGGGTGTCGAAGTCGACCGTCACGCAGTACGGCGTGCCGATCTCGTCCTGGCGGCGGTAGCGGCGGCCGATGGCACCCGCGTCGTCGAAGTCGATGTTCCAGTTCTGCCGCAGGGCGGCGGCCAGGCCCTTCGCCTTCGGCGACAGCTCCGGGTTGCGGGACAGCGGCAGGACCGCGACCTTCACCGGGGCGATGCGGTGGTCGAAGCGCAGGACCGTGCGCTTCTCCATCTTGCCCTTGGCGTTGGGCGCCTCGTCCTCGAAGTAGGAGTCGAGGAGGAAGGCGAGCATGGTGCGGCCGAGACCGGCCGCGGGCTCGATGACGTACGGGGTGTAGCGCTCGCCGGCTTCCTGGTCGAAGTACGACAGGTCCTGGCCGGACGCCTTGGAGTGCGCCGTCAGGTCGTAGTCCGTGCGGTTGGCGACGCCTTCCAGCTCGCCCCACTCGCTGCCGCCGAAGCGGAAGCGGTACTCGATGTCAGCGGTGCGCTTGGAGTAGTGGGAGAGCTTCTCCTTCGGGTGCTCGTACCACCGCATGTTCTCCTCGCGCAGGCCCAGGCCGGTGTACCAGTTCCAGCGCTGCTCCATCCAGTATTCCTGCCACTGCTCGTCCTCGCCCGGCTTGACGAAGAACTCCATCTCCATCTGCTCGAACTCGCGGGTCCGGAAGATGAAGTTGCCGGGCGTGATCTCGTTGCGGAAGGACTTGCCCGTCTGCGCGATGCCGAACGGCGGCTTGCGGCGCGAAGTCTGCTGGACCTGGGCGAAGTTGGTGAAGATGCCCTGCGCGGTCTCGGGGCGCAGGTAGGCGACGGAGCCGCTGTCCTGGGTCGGGCCGAGGTGCGTGGCGAGCATGCCGGAGAACTGCTTGGGCTCGGTGAACTGGCCCTTGGTGCCGCAGTTGGGGCAGTTGACGTCCGCGAGGCCGTTGGCCGGCGGGCGGTTGTGCTTGGCCTCGTAGGCCTCTTCCAGGTGGTCGGCGCGGTGGCGCTTGTGACAGGAGAGGCACTCGGTGAGCGGGTCGGAGAAGGTCGCGACGTGGCCGGAGGCCTGCCAGACTTCGCTGGCCAGGATCACCGACGAGTCGATGCCGACGACGTCCTCGCGCGAGGTGACCATGTAGCGCCACCACTGGCGCTTGAGGTTCTCCTTCAGCTCGACGCCCAGCGGTCCGTAGTCCCAGGCGGCGCGCTGTCCGCCGTAGATCTCACTGCAGGGAAAAACGAAGCCACGGCGCTTGCTCAGGCTGACGATGGTGTCGATCTTGTCGGCGGCCACGGTGCTCTCTTCATTACGACGGCGGACGAAGCAAGTGCTGCCGGGGCAGCGGCTTCGGGAGCGAATGCTTCAGGTTACCGGCGGCCTTACCCCCCTAATCAAATCGGTTCCCCGCACGCACCCTCACCGAGGCCTTGTTGACAATCGTTTCCACTTTTGTTGAAAATGAGTGTCATGAACGTACGACGCCTCATACCCACCGCCGCCCTTGCCGCCGCCACGGCCCTCGGCCTCACCGCGCTGACCGCCTGCTCCACCTCCACCGCGGCCGACAAGGACGGCAAGCTGGACGTCGTGGCGTCGTTCTACCCCATGCAGTACCTGGCGGAGCAGATCGGCGGTGACCACGTCTCCGTCACCAGCCTCACCGAGCCCGGCCAGGAGCCGCACGACCTCGACGTCTCCGCCAGGCAGCGCGGCGACCTCGAGGAGTCCGACGTCGCCCTCTACCTCAAGGGCCTGCAGCCCGCCGTCGACGACGCGATCGACCAGTCCGGCATCAGGACCAAGGTCGACGCCGCCTCCCTCACCGGCATGGAGAAGCACGGCGACGAGGTCGGCGGGCACGCCGCGGAGCACGACGGGCACGACCACGACCACTCCCACGAAGGCGCCGACCCGCACATCTGGCTCGACCCCGTGAAGTACGCCGAGGTCGCCGAGGGCGTCGGCAAGGCCCTGGAGAAGGCCGACCCGGACAACGCGGCGACGTACAAGAAGAACACCGCGAAGCTCGTGAAGAAGCTCGGTGGCCTGGACACGTCCTTCAAGAACGGCCTGAAGGACACCGACTCCAAGGTCTTCATCACCACCCACGCCGCCTTCGGCTACCTCGCCGAGCGCTACGGCCTCACCGAGGAGGCCATCAGCGGCCTCGACCCCGAGTCCGAGCCCAGCAACAAGCGCATCAGGGAACTCCAGAAGATGGCGAAGGCCGACGGCGTCACCACGGTCTTCTACGAGACGCTCGTCAGCGACAAGACGGCGCAGACCCTCGCCAAGGACGCCGGCCTGAAGACCGATGTGCTCGACCCGGTCGAGGGCATCACCGACGACTCCAAGGGCACCGACTACATCCAGGTCATGGAGTCCAACCTCAAGGCCCTGCAGAAGGCCCTGGGCGCCAAGTGACACCCCCTGTGGTTACGGAGGCACGCGCCATGAGCAAGAACGCCGACACCGGTGAAGGCAGCGGCGACGCCGTCATATCCCTGCGCAAGGTGACGGCCGAGCTCGGCTCGCGCCCCGTCCTTCGCGGCATCGACCTCACCGTGCGCCGCGGCGAGGTCGTCGCCCTCCTCGGCGCCAACGGCTCGGGCAAGTCCACCGCCGTGCGCACCGTCATAGGGCAGGTCCCCGTCACCGGCGGCGACGTCGAGATCTTCGGCACCCCGCGCCGCCGCTTCCGCGACTGGGCCCGCGTCGGGTACGTCCCGCAGCGCACCACCGCCGCGGGCGGCGTGCCCGCCACGATCAGCGAGGTCGTCGCCTCCGGGCGGCTCTCCCGCGCCCGCCTCGGCGTGCTGCGCAGGGCCGACCGCGAGGCCGTCGCCCGCGCCATCGGCCTCGTCGGCCTCGCCGACCGCGCCAAGGACTCCGTCAACGCCCTCTCCGGCGGCCAGCACCAGCGGGTCCTCATCGCCCGCGCGCTGGCCTCCGAGCCGGAACTCCTGATCATGGACGAGCCGATGGCGGGCGTCGACCTCGCCAGCCAGGAGATCCTCGCCGACACCCTGCGCCACCAGGTCGCCCAGGGCGCCTCCGTCCTGCTCGTCCTGCACGAACTCGGCCCGCTGGAGCCGCTGATCGACCGCGCCGTGGTGCTCCGCGACGGCTGCGTGATGCACGACGGCCCGCCCCCGAAGGCGGTCGGCCAGCACGCCCTGCCCGGCCACGACCACGTCCACCCGCACACCGCCGACGCGGAGCCGGTCCGTACCGGCCTGCTCACCTGAGGACGCAAGAGCCATGGAACTCCTCGACTACGCCTTCATGCAGCGCGCGCTGCTCGCCGCGGTCCTGGTCGGCATCACCGCGCCCGCCGTCGGCATCTACCTCGTCCAGCGCCGCCAGGCCCTGATGGGCGACGGCATCGGCCACGTCGCGATGACCGGCGTCGGCCTCGGCTTCCTGCTCTCGACGTCGCCCGTGTGGATGGCGACGGCGGTCGCCATCGTCGGCGCGGTGATCATGGAGCTGATCCGCTGGTACGGCAAGACGCGCGGCGACATCGCGCTCGCGATGCTGTTCTACGGCGGCATGGCGGGCGGCGTCATGTTCATCAACCTCGCCCCCGGCGGCTCGAACGCGAACCTCCAGTCGTACCTCTTCGGCTCGCTCTCGACGGTTTCCGAGCAGGACGTCACGGCGATCTGCCTGCTCGCCGCCTTTGTGGTTCTCGTCACGGTCGGGCTGCGCCGCCAGCTCTTCGCGGTCAGCCAGGACGAG
The DNA here is from genome assembly GCF_042880275.1 of Streptomyces sp. NPDC058308. Lineage (NCBI taxonomy): Bacteria > Bacillati > Actinomycetota > Actinomycetes > Kitasatosporales > Streptomycetaceae > Streptomyces > Streptomyces sp. NPDC058308. The sequence goes on along the minus strand of NZ_JBHVZA010000006.1, from coordinate 147,422 downwards.
GAGTTCGCGCGCGTCACCGGCCTGCCGGTGCGGGCCCTGAACCTGCTCACCGCCGTCACCGCGGCGGTCACCGTCACCGTCGCCATGCGGGTCGTGGGCCTGCTCCTGGTCTCCGCGCTGATGGTGGTGCCGGTCGCGGCCGCGCAGCAGCTCACCCGGAGCTTCGCGGTGACCTTCGTGGTCGCGGTGGCGATCGGCGTCGCGGTGACGCTCGGCGGCACCGTCACGTCGTACTACCAGGACGTGCCCCCGGGCGCGACGATCGTGCTGCTCACCATCGGTGTCTTCATCGTCCTCACGGTCCTCGCGACACCGCTGGCCAGGCGCAGAGCGCGGGCCGTGGCCGCCGCGGAGGCGGCCGGCGACCCCGCGGAGTGCTCGGTACCGGCGCAGCCGATGGCCAAGACCTGACCTGCGTCCTGCCCGACCTGGCACAATGGCCCGGCAGGCCCAGACCAGAGCGCAACGCGAGGAGGCAACCGTGGGAGCCCCGGTTCGAGGCAGGTCGACCCGCCAGCGTGCGGCGGTGGCCGCGGCGCTCGACGACGTGGACGAGTTCCGCAGTGCGCAGGAGCTGCACGACATGCTCAAGCACAAGGGCGACTCGGTCGGTCTGACCACGGTCTACCGCACCCTCCAGTCCCTCGCCGACGCCGGTGAGGTCGACGCCCTGCGCACCAACGAGGGCGAGACGGTCTACCGCCGCTGCTCCACCGGCGACCACCACCATCACCTGGTCTGCCGCGTCTGCGGCAAGGCGGTCGAGGTGGAGGGCCCCGCGGTCGAGAAGTGGGCCGAGGCGATCGCCACCGAGCACGGCTTCGTGAACGTGGCGCACACGGTGGAGATCTTCGGCACGTGCCAGGAGTGCGCGAGCAAGTAACGGTACGTACGTGAGAGGGCCCGCACCGTCCGTCCGACGGTGCGGGCCCTGTCACGCTCGGCTCTAACTGTTCGCGATCTGCTCCTCGTTGGGGATCGCGCCGCCGAAGCGGCGGTCGCGCCCGGCGTATTCGAGGCAGGCCCGCCACAGGTCGCGCCGGTCGAAGTCCGGCCACAGGACGTCCTGGAAGACCATCTCGGCGTAGGCGCTCTGCCAGATCAGGTAGTTGGACGTGCGCTGCTCGCCGCTCGGGCGCAGGAAGAGGTCGACGTCCGGCATGTCCGGGTAGTACAGGTACTTCGCGAAGGTCTTCTCGTTGACCTTCGCCGGGTTGAGCCGGCCCGCCTTCACGTCCTCGGCGAGGGCCTGCGCCGCGTCCGCGATCTCGGCACGGCCGCCGTAGTTCATGCAGAAGTTCAGGGTGAGCTTGTCGTTGTCCTTGGTCTGCTCCTGGGAGATCTCCAGCTCCCTGGCGACCGACTTCCACAGCTTGGGCATCCGGCCCACCCAGCGCACCCGCACCCCGAGGTCGTCCAGCTGGTCGCGGGTCTTGCGGATGAAGTCGCGGTTGAAGTTCATCAGGAACTTCACCTCCTCCGGAGAACGCTTCCAGTTCTCCGTGGAGAAGGCGTACAGCGAGATCGCGCCCACGCCCATCTCGATGCTCCCCTGCAGCACGTCCAGGACGCGCTCCGCACCGACCTTGTGGCCCTCGGTGCGCGGCAGACCGCGGTCCTTCGCCCAGCGTCCGTTGCCGTCCATGACGATCGCCACGTGCTGCGGGACGAGCTCACCGGGGATCTTCGGCGGCCGCGCGCCCGAGGGGTGGGGCTCGGGCAGCTTGTACTCGCGGCGGGACCGTCCGAGGATTCCGCGTCGTGCCATGGGGGGCTCTCTCCTACCTAGCTGTTCACCGCACGCGACGAGCTCACGTGCTCTTCTCTACGTACCTCAAGGAGCGCAGTCCGCGCTCCAGATGCCAGTGCAGATAGGCGGAAACCAGCCCGCTCCCCTCCCTGGCGTGCCGCGCCTCGCACGCGTCCGCCGTCTCCCAGTCGCCGGTGAGCAGCGCACCGAGCAGCGTGAGCGTCTCCGCCGACGGGACGACGCTGCCGGGCACCCGGCAGTCGACGCAAATCGAGCCGCCCGCCGCGACCGAGAAGAACCGGTTCGGGCCGGGCATACCGCACTTCGCGCAGTCGTTGAAGCTCGGCGCGTAGCCGTTCACGGCGAGGGAGCGCAGCAGGAACGCGTCGAGCACGAGGTGGGGCTCGTGCTCCCCGCGGGCGAGGACCCGCAGCGCGCCGACAAGCAGCAGATACTGCTGCACCGCCGGCTCGCCCTCGTGGTCGGTGAACCGCTCGGCGGTCTCCAGCATGGCCGTCCCGGCCGTGTAGCGCGCGTAGTCCGTGACGATTCCGCCGCCGTACGGAGCGATCGTCTCACTCTGCGTGCAGAGCGGCAGGCCCCGCCCGATCAGCTCGCTCCCCCGCGCGAAGAACTGCACGTCGACGTGGGAGAAGGGTTCGAGCCGCGCCCCGAACTTGGACTTGGTCCGGCGCACCCCTCGCGCCACGGCGCGTACCCGCCCGTGACCGCGCGTGAGCAGCGTGATGATCCTGTCCGCCTCACCCAGCTTCTGGGTGCGCAGCACGATGCCGTCGTCGCGGAACAGACTCATGGGGCCATTCTCGCGTATGCCGACGACACTCCGGGCCCGGGTGCCTCCACAGGGCCGTCAGGGCACCTCTCCCCGGCTCCTGGCGTTCGCGTACGCCGTCGCCGCGCGCAGCCGCTCCGCGGTGGTCGCCGTGCGGACGGCCTCCGGGGCGCAGTCCCATTCCCGGCCCCCTCCGTAGGGGCGCAGCTGGACGTACGGCCCCTCGTGCCCCATGACCCGGCCGACCTGGCCGCTACGGGTGTCGACCACGTACGCCCCGACGGGCAGGTCGAGGTTCATCCCGCCCTCCTCAGCGCGGCGGCGAGCCGGACTGCGACGTCGGCGGAGCACCCGCCCCATTCGATGCGCGGACAGGGCGTCTCCCTGGCGAGCGTCGCCGGATCGATCCCCAACGACGGCAACGTAATTCCCGCCTGCCCGAGTGCGTCGCGCAATTCCTTCACGGTTTCCTCCGCATGTTCGATACATGCCGCTGCGTGATGCTTTCCATCCGCCTTCACGTGGCTCCCCTTCGTCCCCGGATTTCACTCTTCCCGCACATACGGTGACGCACTGCACCTACACTCGGCAGGACTCTGTCCTCTACAACTGCGGGGCAGCGGCAGGCGGTTGGCCATGGCCAGCGCTGGGTACGAGGGTCTTTGCCTCCGGTGGACACATCGGCCAGTTCGAACAGGCAATTCGTAAACCGCAGTTGGATGTGGCGGAACGGATCTAGTAAGTGGAGGAGATTGTCGCTGCGCGACTGGAGCGGGCGGGAATTCTCAAGGACGCGGCAAGGCCCGAGTATTGGGTGGTGCTGCGCGAGTACGACCTGAGCAACGCCCGCTGGCGCAAGAGCAGCTACAGCAACGGCGAAGGCGGCAGCTGCATCGAGGTCGCCGACGGAGTCACCGGAGTCGTCACCGGAATCGTTCCCGTGCGGGACAGCAAGATCGGGTCGCAGAGCCCCACTCTCCTGCTCGGCGCCCCCGCCTGGCACGCCTTCGTCGCCGGGGTCCGGGAGCAGCGGAACCGCTTCCCGCGCGCGAGGCCGTAGCCGGAAGTCGCTTCCGTGCTCACCAGCCATAGCCCAAGATGTGGGCATGAAGAGTGACCTGTTCTCCAGCGACCACATGGCCCAGCCGGCCCACGCACCCGGCATGACCCTGCAGAACGCCAAGTCCGTCAAGTACGCGGTGAACGGCGAGATGTTCGCCCGGCAGGGCGCGATGATCGCCTACCGGGGCAGCCTGCAGTTCGAACGGAAGGGGCAGGGCGTGGGCGGGATGCTCAAGCGCGCCATGACCGGGGAAGGGCTGCCGTTGATGGCCGTGCGCGGGCAGGGCGAGGCCTGGTTCGCGCACGAGGCGCAGAACTGCTTCATCGTCGACGTCGAGCCCGGCGACGTCCTCACGGTCAACGGCCGCAACGTCCTCTGTTTCGACGCGACCCTCTCGTACGAGATCAAGACCGTGAAGGGCGCGGGAGTCACCGGCGGCGGGCTGTTCAACAGCGTCTTCACGGGCGCGGGGCAGCTGGGGCTGATGTGTGAGGGCAGCCCGCTGGTGATCCCCGTCTCGCCGCAGCAGCCCGTGTACGTCGACACGGACGCGGTGGTCGGCTGGACCGCCCACCTGGCCACGTCCCTGCACCGTTCGCAGTCCATCGGGTCGATGATCCGCGGCGGCTCGGGCGAGGCCGTCCAGCTGAAGCTGGAGGGCGAGGGGCACGTCATCGTGCGGCCGAGCGAGGCGACGCCGCAGAAGCCGCAGCAGCACTGAGTGCCAGTGCCGGTGCCGGTCGACGCTCGGCCGAGTCCGGCTACAGCCGGTGAGCAGGCATCTCGGGCAAGCAAGTACCTTTCGTCTCATGCTTGTTGACCAAGGAGCCGACGCAGTCGCGAGAGCCGCGGGGACGGGTGTGCGGCTGCGGCCACCGCGCCATCCCCTGGACCGCCGTGCCGTCGCCTGGTGGCGTACCCGACTGCTGCTGACGGCCGCCGCCCCGGTCGCGCTCCTCGGGCTGCTCGGCGCGCTCATCGCGCCGGCCAGGTTCTGGCTCCTGCCGCCCGCCGCGGTGCTCGCGGCGGGCGGTCTGCTCGCCGGGGTGCTGCTGCCGCTGTGGTGGTACGAGGTGCACCGCTGGGAGGTCACCGACGACGCGGTGTACGTACGGACCGGCTTCTTCTGGACCGAGGGCCGGATCGCGCCGATGTCGCGGCTGCAGACCGTCGACACGACGCGCGGACCCGTCCAGCGCCTCTTCGGACTCTCCACCGTCACGGTCACCACGGCGTCCGCCAGGGGCGCCCTGAAGGTCAAGGGCCTCGACCACGCGACCGCGGCCGAACTGGCCGAGCGGCTCGCCCTGGTCACCCAGGCGACGCCGGGCGACGCGACGTGAGCGGCGAGCTCGCCGAGGAGCACGACTGGCGGCGGCTCGACCGGCGTTCGCTGCTCGTCACCGTCCAGATGACCGGCGGCGTGGTGACCGCCGTCGGCCTGCCGGTCACCCTCAGCTTCCAGGGCTGGGTGGCCATGGGGCCCGTGATCGCCTGGGCCGTGGGCCTGAGCCTGCTGGTGATCGCGAGCGGCGTGGGTGTCGACGCGCTGCGGCTGCGTCACAGCCGCTACCGCATCGGGCCCGAACGCGCCGAGCTGCGCAGCGGCATCCTCTTCGCCAAGCACCGCTCCCTCAGCAGGGAACGCATACGCTCCGTCGACCTCGTCGCCCACCCGCTGCTGCGCCTCCTCGGCCTCGTCGAGGTCCGCATCGGCACCGGCGAGCAGAGCGCGGGCCAGGAGGCCACGCTCGAACTCCGCCCCGTCCGCAGGGCCGAGGGCGAACGGCTGCGGCGCGAACTGCTGCGCCGCACGGCCCCCGGCGACGCCTGCGCCGCCCAGGGCACGATCGCCGCCCTCGACCTCCGCTGGATCCGTTACGCCCCGCTGTCCTTCGTCACCTCGGCGCTCGCGGCCGCGGTCGGCGGGGCGGTGATGCAGGTCAGCGAGTGGTTCGGGGTGCAGGAAGAGGTCATCGAGCGGGTGGGCGACGCCTTTCGCGGGATGTCGGTCGCGGGCATGGTTCTCGCGCTGACCGCGGGGGCGCTGGCCGCCGGGTCGGTGGGGGCGCTCGGGCTCTGGGTCGAGATGTGGTGGAGCTACCGCCTCGAACGGGAGCCCGGCGGCACGCTGCGGGTGCGGCGCGGGCTCTTCACGACCCGTTCCGTCTCCCTGGAGGAGGCCAGGCTGCGCGGCGTCGACGTGGTGGAGCCGCTCGGCCTGCGGCTGTCCGGGGCGGCCCGCGTGGACGCGGTCGCCACGGGCCTCTCCCGGCGCGAGGAGGAGGACCAGGCGGGACCGGGCACCCTGCTGCCCGCCGCGCCGCGCGCACTCGCCGGTGAGGTGGCGGCGCGTGTCCTGCGGGAGCCGGTGACGCCCACCGCCGCGCGGCTCACGCCGCATCCGCGGGCGGCACGGGCGCGGCGGATCCGCTGGGCGGTGTCGGCGGCGCTCACGCCCGCCCTCGTCCTGGTCCTGCTCGGGGTGCTGCTCGGGGTGCCGGTCCTGAACTACCTGGGGGCGGGGGCCGCGGTGGTCCTCGTGCCGCTCGCGGTGGCGCTCGCGTGCGACGCGTACCGCAGCCTGGGGCACGCGCTCGACGGCGACTATCTCGTGGTGCGGTCCGGGACGCTGCGGCGGTCCACGGTGGCCCTGCGGCGCGGCGGGGTGATCGGCTGGACCGTCAAGCAGTCCGTGCTGCAACGCCGGGCGGGCCTGGTGACGCTGAGCGCGACGACGGCGGCGGGCGCGCAGGAGTACGCGGCGTACGACGTGGACGAGGGGCAGGGCCTGACCTTCGCGGAACGAGCGGTCCCGGGCCTCCTGACCCCCTTCCTGGAAGAGACCCCGGACCCCCCAGGGGGCGCGGGGAACCGCGCGCCGAGCCACAGCCGACCGTCACAGGTAAACGGAGGCCCACCCCCCTAGGGGCGCGGGGAACTGCGCGCCCAACCACAAACAGCCCGCACAGGTAAACGGACACCCACCCCCCAGGGGCGCGGGGAACTGCGCGCTCAACCAGAGCCGACCGGCACAGGTAAACGGACGACCACCCCTAGGGGCGCGGGGAACTGCGCACCCAGCCACAGCCGACCCGCACAGATAAACGGACGCCCACGCCCCTGAAACTCCCCCTAGCGCACCGCCACCACGCCCCGCTCATAGCCAACGAGCCGCACACACACCGCCAGCCCCAAGATCGCCTGCTCAAGCTCCGCGAGGTTCGGATAGCTGGGCGCCACGCGAATGACCGCGTCGCGCGGGTCGTCCCCGTAGGGGTGCGTCGCACCGGCCGGGGTCAGCACGATGCCGGCCTCCGCGGCGCGGCGTACGACCTCCTTGGCGCAGCCGTCCGGGACCGTCAGCGTCACGAAGTAGCCGCCCTTCGGCGAGGTCCACGTGGCGAGGCCGGTGCCGCCGAGCTCCGCCTCCAGGATCCGGGCGACCGTCTCGAACTTGGGCCGCAGCAGGGTGCGGTGGCGCGTCATGTGCGCCCGTACGCCGTCGGCGTCCTTCAGGAACAGCACGTGCCGCAGCTGGTTGATCTTGTCGGGACCGATCGACCGCTTCTGGTTGGCCTCGAGCAGCCACTTCACGTTGGCGGGCGAGGAGCCGAAGAACGCGACGCCCGCGCCCGCCGAAGTGATCTTCGAGGTGGACCCGAAGACGAACGCCCGGTCCTCGTGCCCGGCCGCGGCGCAGGCGGCGAGCAGGTCGGCGATCTCGGCGGGCTCGTCGGTGAGGTCGTGGACGGCGTACGCGTTGTCCCAGAAGATCCGGAAATCGGGCGCGGCGGTGGGCATCGCGGCGAGCCGCGCCACGGTCTCGTCGCTGTAGACGACGCCGTCGGGGTTGCTGTACTTCGGCACGCACCAGATGCCCTTGACCGCCGGGTTCTCGGCGACGAGCCGCTCGACCTCGGCCATGTCCGGGCCGTCGGGCGTCATCGCCACGGGGATCATGTCGATGCCGAACCGCCGGCAGAGCGAGAAGTGCCGGTCGTAGCCGGGCACCGGGCACAGGAACGCGATGGGCTCCTGGTCCACCCAGCGCGACGTGGCGCCGGGCACCTCGCCGAGGAGGGCGTGCACGAGGCAGTCGTGCATCAGCTCCAGGCTGGAGTTGCCGAGCGCGAGCAGCTGCCCGGCGGGCACCTGGAGGAGCTCGGCGAAGATCTCCCGGAGCTCGGGGAGCCCCCGCAGCCCGCCGTAGTTGCGGACGTCGGTGCCGTCGGCGGCCGTGTGCCGTCCGCCGGGCAGGCTCAGCAGGTCCTCGGCGAGGTCGAGCTGCTCGGGCGCCGGCTTGCCCCGGGTCAGGTCGAGGGAGAGCCCACGCCCGGCGAGCTCGTCGTACTCCTTCCGGGCCTGCTCAAGCAGCCCGGCCAGGGCCTGGGTGTCGGGGCTCAGCTCGGTGCTCATGGTGTTGCCTCTCGCAGGTGCGGCGCTCGGTGGATGGCGCCAGCCGAGGATACAAATCCCTCCGCCCGGCCGGACGGAATGCCCGCTCCGCGAGACCGCGGGGCCCAAGAGCCGGTACCGGCCCGTACCCGGCGGTGCTACCTCCGCGGGTCCCGGCGCGTGTGCAGGGCGACGAGGAGGGCGCCGGACAGGACGGACAGGGTCGCTGCCGCGCCGAACAGCGTCGGCGGGCGCACCCTGGCGGACAGGAGCGTCACCGCGAAGGGGGCGAGCATGCCCACGTACGCCGCCGCCCAGAAGTACGCGGTGAGGCGGGCCAGGCGGTGCGGCGGGGCCAGGGCGGTGACCTCGGTGAGGCCGTACGTCAGCACGAAGCCGTAGCCCGCGCCGAGGACCGCGGCGGCGGCGAGGGCGAGCGCGGGGCCGGTCCCCGCCACGGCGAGCGCGGCCGCGCCGAAGCCGACGGCGATGACGAGCAGCCCCACCACGGCCGTGGCGAGCCGGTGGTGGCGGGCCACCCGGCGGGCCAGCGGCTGCACGAGCAGGCCCGTGCCGGGCACGACGGCGGTGGCCACGCCCGCGTACACCAGCCCGCCGTGCACGAGCCCCGGCAGCGTCGCGAAGCCGACGCTGGGAGCGGCGAAGACCCACGGGGCGACGGGCAGGATCCCCCGCCGGAACGCCCGGCCGGTGCCGCCGTGCGCACTCCCTGCCCCGGCCCGGGCGTCGACCGTCGCGCGGGCAGGGGCCGTTCCACCGACCGGGGCCGCTCCCCCGGCCGAAACCGTCCCCCCGACCGGGGTCGCTCCCCCGACCGGCGCCACTCCCCCGCCCCGCGCCGTTTCCGGGGCCGTCCATGCCGCGAGGCCCGCGCCCGCCGCCAACAGGACGTGCGGCACGTACGCCGTGATCATCGGCGCCGCCGCCCACCGGGCGATCAGCGCCGCCGCGAGGCCTCCGCAGGCGAAGCCGGCGGAGACGAAGAGGCCCGCCCGGCGCGACGCCGTGCTCGCGCCCGCGGGACCCTCGACGGCGTACGGAGCCGAGGACAGCTCCTTGATCCACGCGCTGCCCGCCGCCAGCAGGGCCCCCGCGCTGACCCCCGTCAGAAACCTCCCGGGCCACAGCCACCCGGTGGCCCCCGCTCCCAGCATCAGCACCCCGGTGGACACCAGGTTCAACGCGAGCGCCGTCAGCGCCACCGGCCTGCGCCCGGCCCGGTCGGCCAGCGGGCCGCCCACCAGGAGGCCGGGGACGAGCCCGACCACGTAGAGGGCGAAGAGGCCGGTGACGGCGGACGCGGAGAGGCCGAGCTCGGAGCGGTAGGCGCCGAGCAGCGCGGAGAACTGGTTGGCGCTCCACCCGGAGGCCATCATGATCCAGGCGGCCCGCACCCCGGGGCGACGACGGGGCGGATCGAGGGCGGCCTCGGCTCCGGGAGCGAGGCAGGATTCCGTGGTGATGCTCATGCCGCCCAGTTGTAGGCGTCGCGCACCCGCCCCCGCCGCCCCCGTTCACGATTCGTGAAGACCCCGCGCACCCCCGTGACCACCCGGTCTACGCTGATACGCATGTCTTCCGCGCCGCTCGATCTGCGACTTCTGTCGTCGTTCCTTGCGGTCGTGGAGGAGGGCCACTTCGGCCGGGCGGCGGCCCGCCTCTTCCTCTCACCGCCCGCCGTCACCCAGCACGTCCGCCGCCTGGAGACGGACCTCGGCGCCACGCTCCTCGACCGGCGCACGAGCCCCGTCGTGCCCACCCCCGCGGGCGTACGCCTCGCCTCCCACGCGCGTATGCTGCTCGCCGCGTCCAACGCCGCCCTGGACGACATGGCCGAGGCCGTCCACCCCGCGACCCGCCCGGCGGAGCGCCCGCTGCGCGTCGGGATCATGGGCCACGGTTCGGCGGAGCTCACCCCGGCCGCGATCAACGCCTACCGCCGCGCCCGCCCCGACGTGCGCCTCGACATCGTCCAGCTGGACTTCACCGAGCATGTGACGGCGCTGACCGAGGACCGCGTGGACGTCGCCTTCGTACGCCCCGGCCCCGAGGACGAGCGGGTGGTGGCCGACGTCCTCACCACGGAGCAGCGCATCGTGGTCGTCCCTGACCGCTCCCCGCTGGCGGCGGCCCGGCTCACCGGCGCGACGGTCGCGGACATCGCCGGGCTGCCGTTCTTCCGCGTCCCCGGCCACACCCCGCGCCCCTTCACCGACTACCTCTACTTCGGCGACGAGGCCCGGCGCCGCAGCACGGAGTTCGCGGTGACCCCGCAGGAGGTGCTGACCGGCGTGGTCACCGGCCGGGCAGCCGGTTCGGGCCTGAAGTCCTTCGCCCGCTACTACGCGTGGCCGGGCGCCACCTTCGTACCGGTCCTCGACGCCCCGTGGGAGAGCAGCTACCTCGCGGTGCGCGCGGACGAGGACAACCCGGAGGTGCGGATCTTCCGGGCGCTCGCGGTGGCCCTCGCCCGGGAGCTCGGGCCCACCCTCAACGACGACACGCCGCACCCGTAGCATCACCCCGCGCCCGTGGCGCCGCCCGTGCCCCCGGCACACCGGGCGGACACCCCAACCCGGCCTGCCCGGTCGGCCACTTGGCGCCCCCGCACCTCACCCGGCCCGCCGCCCGGGAACCCGCCCCGCGCCCCCGTGCCGGAACCCGGTGCCGGAGCCCTTGACCGGCCCTCTCCCCCCTCCTATCGTCGCCACGCCACCCACGACGTAGGACGTGGGACCTCTTAAGGAGGCAGGGGACCACAGTGACCGATCCGACCTCTCGTACGGCGCCCCGCCTGATCGCGCCGGACCGCCGCTCCTTCCTCAGGTACACCGGCGCCCTGGGCGCCGCCACCGTCGTCACGTCCACGCTCTCCGCCTGCTCCTCGGGGCCCGAGTCCACCAACGAGACCGGGGGCGGCGGCCAGGGCGGCGACTCGACGCTCACGGCCGTCATCGGCTACGGCAACGACGGCAGCTGGGACCCGACGCAGACCGCGTCGGCCTTCGCGATGGCCGGCAACGAGCACATCTACGAGGGGCTCCTCGGGACCGATCCGATCACCCGGGAGCCGTACGCCGCACTCGCCACCGAACTCCCCGCCGATCCGAAGGCGACGACGTGGAAGTTCACCCTGCGCCCGGGGGCCACCTGGCACGACGGCAAGCCCGTCACCGCCGACGACGTGGTCTTCGTCTTCGACCGCATCCTCGACCCGAAGACCCAGACCCTCGCCAAGGGCTTCTTCGCGAGCTGGCTCAAGGAGGTCAGGAAGACCGGCGCGACCTCCGTCGAGCTGATCCTGAAGTTCCCCTTCCCCGACGGGGCCGCCCGCCTCTCGCTCGCCAAGATCATGCCGAAGCACGTGTTCGGGAAACCCGGCGCCTGGGACGAGGCGACCAAGGGGAAGGCGGTGGGCTCGGGACCGTACAAGCAGGTCTCGCACCACCCGAAGTCGAACACGACCTTCGAGGCCTTCGACGACTACAACGGCCCGCGCAAGGCGGCCTTCAAGAAGATGAACTGGCTGACCATCGTGGACGCCGCGCCGCGCGTCGCGAAGATCTCCGGGGGCAGCGCCGACGCGGAGATCGCCGACAACATCCCGTACGCCAACATCGAGCAGCTCAAGAGGGGCGGGATGAGCGTCGAGGGCGGCGCGGGGATGAACAACCTCTTCCTGCTCTTCAACACCGCGCACAAGCCGTTCGACGACGTCCGCGTCCGGCAGGCCCTGCACTACGCCATAGACCGCGACAAGATGATCGAGGCCGCCCTGCGCGGCCACGGCAAGGCGTCGACCTCCTTCCTCAACGAGGCCAACCCCTCCTACCGGCCCGCGAGAACCGTGTACGGATACGACCTGGCGAAGGCGCGGAAGCTCCTGAAGGAGGCCGGGGTCGGCAAGCTGAGCGTCAACCTCATGGCCGTCAACGTGAGCTGGATCGTCGACTGCCTGCCGACCATCAAGGACGGCTGGGAGAAGCTCGGCGTCGAGGTCACCCTCGACCCCCAGGAGACCACCGCGGTCTTCACCAAACTGGACCAGAAGAAGGACTTCCAGATCGTCGCGGCCGCCTCCAACCCCAACCAGTTCGGGCTCGACGCCGACCTGATCATGCATTACAACTACGGCCCCGAGAACCTGTGGATGGGCTACGCGCGCTGGGCGGAGAACTCCGTCGCGAAGAAGCTCTTCAAGGACATGGACCGGGCCACCCGCGAGCCCGAGGCCGGCCGCAAGAAGGCCATGGTCCAGGAGTACCTCGACGTCATCGCGGAACAAGCCGTGCTCTACCCGGTGGTCCACAACGAACTCATGACCGCCTGGGACCCGAAGAAAATCACCGGAGTCAGGGCCCAGCCCTATCCGGGGATCAATCTGACGCAGGCCAAGTGGGCCTGACTCCCGGACAGTTCAGGAGTCCCGTGCCGTGACCGCAGTCCTCAGAATCCTGGCCCGCCGCATCGCCCTGCTCGTTCCGCTGCTGCTCGGCATCGTCCTCTTCGTCTTCCTCGTGATGCGCTTCTCCGACGTCGACCCGGCGTCCGCGTTCTTCCAGGGCGCCAACCCGACGCCCGAGCAGCTGCGGCAGTTCCGCGAGGAGAACGGGCTCCTCGACCCGCTGCCCGTACGCTACTTCGCCTTCGTCGGCGATCTCCTCCATGGCGACATGGGCATCAGCGTCCTCAACCGCTCCCCCGTCGTCGACCAGGTCACCACCGCCCTGCCGCTCACCATGCAGCTCACCTTCCTGGGCCTCGGCATCGCCGTGGTGCTCTCCCTCACCCTCGGCGTCACCGCCGCCATCCACCGCGACCGGCTGCCGGACCAGTTGATCCGCGTCGTCTCCCTGACGGGGGTCGCGGCGCCCGGCTTCTGGCTCGCACTGCTGATGATCCAGTACCTGGCGGTGGACCTCGGCTGGTTCCCGACCGGCGGCTACATCAACCCCGCCGACTCCTTCACCGGCTGGCTCAGAACCATGACGCTGCCCGCCCTCGCGCTCTCCCTGCCGGTGGCGGCGGGCCTCACCCGCATCATCCGCACGGCCGTGGTCGAGGAGCTCGACAAGGACTACGTGCGCACCGCGATCGGCTGCGGTCTGCCGCCGGTGGTGGTCGTGGGCCGCAACGTTCTGCGCAACGCCCTCATCAATCCGCTCACCGTGCTCGGGCTGCGCGTCGGCTACCTGCTCGGCGGCGCGGTGGTCATCGAGACGATCTTCTCGCTGCCCGGCATGGGCAAGCTGATGATCGACGCCGTGAAGAACGGCGACCCGGCCGTCGTGCAGGGGGTCGTCATCACGACCGCCGTCGGCTTCGTCGTCGTGAACCTCGTCATCGACATCCTCCATCTCCTTGTCAACCCGCGCCTGAGGGGATCGATCTGATGCTCGCTCCCCGCAGGACACTGACCGAGCGCCTCTCCGTGCCCGGCATCCGGCTGCGCTCCCTGCGCAAGCTCCCCGCGCTCTCCCGGGTCGCGGTCGGCGTCGTCGCACTCGTCGTCCTGGTGGCGCTCCTCGCCCCGCTCCTGACCCCGCACGACCCGCTCGACCAGCAGCCCCAGACCGACGGCACAGGACACCCCTCCGCCGGCCACTGGATGGGCCAGGACAGCCTGGGCCGCGACATCCTCAGCCGGCTGATGTACGGGGCGCGCTGGTCGCTGGCGATCGGGCTCGGCGCCACCCTGCTCGCCCTCGTCGTCGGCGCCGTGATCGGCGCGGTCGCCGCGACCTCCCGCAAGGCCGTCGACGAGACGCTGATGCGCTGCCTGGACGTCGTCATGGCCTTCCCCGGGATCGCCCTGGCCGCCGTGCTCGTCGCGGTCTTCGGCGGCGGCATCCTCGTACTGATCTGCGCCATCGCCTTCCTGTTCACACCGCCCATCGCCCGCGTCGTACGGGCCAACGTGCTCGACCAGTACGGCGAGGACTACGTGGTCGCCGAACGCGTCATCGGCGCCCGCACCCCGCACATCCTGATCCGCCACGTCGCCGTGAACTGCGCCGCGCCCATCCTCGTCTTCTGCACGGTGCAGGTCGCCGAGGCCATCGTCTTCGAGGCGTCGCTCTCCTTCATCGGCGCGGGGGTGCGGCCGCCCGACCCGTCCTGGGGCAGCGTCATCGCCGACGGCAAGAACATGGTCCTGATCGGCGGCTGGTGGGCGACGGTCTTCCCAGGACTCCTCATGCTGCTCACGGTCCTCGCCCTGAACATCCTCTCCGAGGGCGTGTCGGACGCGTGGGCGGCGCCCTCCAGCCGGGACACCGCGGGGGCGGCCCGTACGGAGGACCGCCTGGAGGCCCCCGAGCCCGGCAGCGGCCAGGTCCTCGAACTTCCCGGCCTCACGGAGGCGGCCCACCGGCTCCGCACCCGCGCCCGCCCCCTGCCCGCCGGCGCCCCGGTCCTCTCCGTCGACCGCCTCACCGTCTCCTTCCCCCGGCGGCACGGGGGCGTGGACATCGTCGACGGGATCAGCTTCGACGTGCGGCCCGGTGAAGTCCTCGGCCTGGTAGGCGAGTCGGGCTGCGGCAAGTCGCTGACCGCGCTGACGGTGATGGGTCTGGAACCCGAGGGCGCCGAGGTCGGCGGCCGCGTCACCTTCGACGGGCAGGAGCTCGTCGGCCTGCCGATGCGCGCCCGGCGCCGCCTGCTCGGCCACGACATGGCGATGATCTACCAGGACGCCCTGTCCTCCCTGAACCCCGCCATGACGGTCCGCTCCCAGCTGAAGCAGGTCGTACGGAGAGGTGGCCGCCGCTCGGCGGCCGAACTCCTCGAACTGGTCGGCCTCGACCCGGCGCGCACCCTGCGCAGCTACCCGCACGAACTCTCCGGCGGCCAGCGCCAGCGCGTCCTGATCGCGATGGCCCTCTCCCGCGACCCGAAGCTGATCGTCGCCGACGAGCCGACCACCGCGCTCGACGTCACCGTGCAGGCACAGATCATCCAACTCCTCCTCGGGCTGCGCGAGGAGCTCGGCTTCGCGCTGATCCTCGTCTCGCACGACCTGGCGCTCGTCGCCGACGTCACCGACCGGGTGGTGGTGATGTACGGCGGCCAGATCGTCGAGACGGGTGTGACGGCCGACCTGGTGGAATCCCCCGCGCACCACTACACACGGGGCCTGCTCGGCTCGGTCCTCTCCCTGGAATCGGCGGCCCAGCGCCTCACCCAGATCAAGGGCGTAGTGCCGTCCCCCGCGGACTTCCCCGCGGGCTGCCGCTTCGCGGACCGCTGCCCCCTGGCGGACGGGACGTGCCGGACGACGGCACCGGAGCTCACGGGCGCACCCGAGCACTCCATCGCCTGCCACCACCCGGCGGACGCGCCCCGCAGGGGCGCCGTCAGGGGCGCGGGGAACTGCGCGCCCAGCCACGACGGAGAGTGAGCCGAAATGACCACGCCCATCGTGCAGTTGGACGAGGTGCACGTAGTACACAGGGCCCGCTCGGGAGGCCTCTTCTCCCGGGACCACGTGTACGCCCTCACCGACGCCACCCTCAAGGTCGCCCCCGGCGAAACCGTCGGCATCGTCGGCGAGTCGGGCTGCGGCAAGTCCACCCTGGCGAAGGTCCTCGTGGGCGCCCAGCGCCCCACCGGCGGCACCGTCTCGTTCCGCGCCCGCGACCTGTGGGCGATGAAGCCCGCCGAGCGCCGGACCTCCATCGGCACCCACACCGGAATGATCTTCCAGGACCCCTCGACCGCCCTGAACCGCAGGCTTCCGGTCAGCCGGATACTGCGGGACCCCCTGGACGTGCACCGCCGCGGCACCCCGGCACAACGCGAAGCACGCGTAAGGGAGTTGATGTCACTGGTCGGCCTGCCGAAGGCCCTGGCCGACGGGTTGCCGGGGCAGCTCTCCGGCGGGCAGCGCCAGCGCGTCGCCATCGCCCGCGCCCTCGCGCTCGAACCGGACCTGATCGTCGCCGACGAGCCGACGAGCGCCCTCGACGTGTCGGTGCGCGCCCAGATCCTCAACCTCCTGCTCGACCTGAAGGAACGCCTGGGCCTCGCCCTGGTGTTCGTCTCCCACGACATCCAGACCGTACGCAGGATGAGCGACCGCGTCGTCACGATGTACCTCGGCCGGATCGTCGAGGAGGCACCGGCCCGGGAGATCCTGGACCGCGCCCGCCACCCGTACACCCGCGCCCTGTTCTCCGCCACGCCCGGCCTGCTCGACCCCATCGACCCGATCCCGCTGGCCGGTCCCGTGCCGTCGGCGACCCGGCCGCCGAGCGGCTGCCCGTTCCGCACCCGCTGCTGGAAGGCGGACGAGGTGTGCGCCACCGCCATGCCGGAGGCCCGGCCCGCGGGCGCGGGGCACCTGTTCCGCTGCTTTCACCCCGTGGACGAGGGAGAGTCGACCCACGACCTCGTCACCCAGGCCGCCGCCACGGCCCCCACCCCCAGGGAGCAGCCATGCCCGTACCCGCCCCGCTGACCGGTGTCGTCCCGCCCGTCTGCACCCCGCTGACGCCGGACCGCGAGGTGGACACGCCCTCGCTCGTCAGGCTCGTCGACCATCTGGTCGCGGGCGGCGTCGACGGCCTCTTCGTACTCGGCTCGACCTCCGAGACCGCCTACCTGACGGACCGGCAGCGCGCCGTCGTCGTCGACACGGTCGTCCGTCACGTGGCCGGTCAACTGCCCGTCCTGGCCGGGGCCATCGACATGACCACGCCCCGCGTCCTGGACCACGTGCACGCCCTCGCCGGTGCGGGCGTGGACGCGGCCGTGGTCACCGCGCCCTTCTACACGCGGACCCATCCGGCCGAGGTGGACCGCCACTTCCGGCTGATCGCGCGGGACTGCCCGGTGCCGGTCCTCGCGTACGACATTCCGGCGTCGGTGCACAGCAAGCTGGGCGCGGAGCTGATCCTCCGCCTGGCCGAGGAGGGCGTGCTCGCGGGCCTGAAGGACTCCAGCGGCGACGAGGGCGCCTTCCGGGGCGTCGTCCTCGGCAAGCGGTCGGCGCCGGGGCTCGCGGGGTTCAGCGTGCTCTCGGGGTCCGAGGTGACAGCCGACTCGGCACTCGCGATGGGCGCGGACGGCATCGTGCCGGGCCTGGCAAACGTGGACCCCGAGGGGTACGCCCGTCTCTACCGCGCCTGCCTGGCGGGGGACCGGGCGGGGGCGCGGTCCGAACAGGAGCGGCTGTGCGGCCTGTTCGGGATGGTCACAGCCGGGGACCCCGCCCGGATGGGCGGGAGTTCCTCGGCGCTCGGCGCGTTCAAGGCGGCGCTGCACCTGCGCGGGGTGATCGCCTGCCCCGCCACGGCGGAGCCCCAGATCCCGCTGTCCCCCGCGGAGACGGAGCGGGTGGGCGGACACCTGGCGGCGGCGGGCCTGCTCTGACCCGAGCGCCCCTCAGAGCCTGTCTTTGAACCCCCGCCTGCGCCCCGACGCCCGGCACGCACGCTCGGCGCACGAAGCCCCAGGACAGGTGGCTCCGCCACATGACCTGGGGCTCCGCACACCGATCGCACGCTTCCCCAAGCTCTCGGCTCCGCTCGAGCAGGGGAGGCCCCAATCCGCCGCTGCGCCCGCGCTTCGCGCAGACGACGGGGGTTCAAAGACAGGCTCTCACGTCCCGGCCCGCTCAGGGCGCCGCCACCGAACCCGGAGCGACGAGCCCCGACTCGTAGGCCATGATGACGAGTTGGGCCCGGTCCCGGGCGCTCAGCTTGCCCATGATGCGGCTCACGTGGGTCTTCGCGGTCAGCGGACTCAGCCCGAGCGTGTCGGCGATCTCCTGGTTGTTCAGACCCCGCGCGACGAGCCGCAGGACCTGCCGCTCCCGCTCCGAAAGCCCCGCCGGGCCGCCCGTGACGGGCAGCCCGGCGTCCGGTGCCCGCAGCACCCGGGCGATGAGACGGGCCGTGGGACCGGGCGAGAGAAGCGCGTCACCGGCGGCCACCGTACGGATGGCGTCGAGGAGTTCGGCGGGCCTGGTGTCCTTGATCAGAAAGCCGGACGCGCCCGCCCGCAGCGCGTCGAGGACGTGCTCGTCCGTGTCGTACGTCGTCAGCATCAGGACCTTCACGCCCGCCAGGTCCTCGTCCGCCGCGAGCAGCCGCGTCGCCTCGATGCCGTCGAGGTCGGGCATGCGGATGTCCATCACGACGAGGTCCGCGCGCGCGGTGCGGGCCAGCTCGACCGCGGAGCGCCCCGTGCCCGCCTGCCCCACGACCTCCATGTCGGGCGCCGAGTCGACGAGCATGGCGAACGCCGCACGGACCAGCGTCTGGTCGTCGGCGAGCAGCACCCGGACGGTCATCGCGGCCCTCCCGGACGACGGGCCCTCACGGCCGGTCTCGCGAACAGCCCTTCCGGAGCGTGCACCGTCATGACAGACCTCCCAGGGACAGGGGCGCGAGGGGCAGCACCGCCGACACCATGAAACCCCCCTCGGGCCGCGGCCCCGCATCCAGGGTGCCGCCGACCGTACGGGCCCGCTCCCGCATCCCGAGAAGGCCGAACCCCGGTGCGTGGTCGGCCTCTTGAGGGGCGCCGCCGGTCCCGTCGTCGACCACCCGCACACACAGCGCCGCGTCCGCCGTGCCGACCGACACCCGCACGGTGATGCCGGGGCCCGCATGCCGCACGACGTTGGTGAGCGCCTCCTGCACGATGCGGTAGGCCGCCGCGCCCACGGCGGCGGGCGCCTCGCACTCCGCGACCGTGAGCTCCACCCGGGCGCCGGCCTTGCGGGCCGCGTCGGCGAGGTCGGGCAGACCGTCGAGGCCGGGCAGCGGCCCCCTGGCCTCGTCCTCCGTGCCGGACCTCAGCACCTGCAGGGTGGCGCGGAGTTCACCGCGGGCGCTGCGGCAGGTCTCGGCGACGTCGTCCAGCGCCTTGGCGACGGCCGCGCGGTCGAGCCGGTCCGGGTCGGCGGTCAGGACGTGCGCGGCGACGGACGTCTGGACGCCCACCAGGGTGATGCTGTGCGCGAGCAGGTCGTGCAGGTCGCGGGCGACCCGCAGCCGCTCCTCGGCGACGCGGCGGCGCGCCTCCTCCTCGCGGGTGCGCTCGGCGCGCTCGGCCCGCTCCACCACGGACGTGACGTACTGCCGGTGGATGCGTACGTACACGCCGATCAGCAGGAAGGCCACGATCCAGCCGGAGATGCGCAGCGACTCGGCGCCCTGTGCCATCCCCTCGTGGAACTTCAGGCCCAGCATGATGCCCATGACCCCGGCGCCGACGAGGACGGTGTTCCGGGGCCGGCACCGGGAGGCCACGGTGAACAGCGCGGCCATCGAGACCGCCATGGGGGCGGTGTGGTTGGCGTCCAGGGAGTGGTAGGTCAGCAGGATGACCATCAGGGTGGTCATGACGCGCATGGGCGCGCGGCGCCGCCAGACGATGACGACGTGCGCGGCGAGCAGCAGCGCCCAGCCGAGCACGCCGGGCGGGTCGCCGTTGTCCCGTACGACCTGCACGACCACGACGGAGCTCGTGGCCATCGCCACGGCGAACAGGGCGTCGGTGCGCAGCCGTTCGTCGGGGGCCGCCGGGCCGAGGACGCGCTCGACGAGGTTGCGGCGGGCGGCGGCGCCCGAGGCCGTGCTCCGGACCGCGACAGGTAATTCCACCACTCCATCTTCCGGCACGCGGGCGCCCCTCCGGGAGAGGACGGTACGTCGGTCCCGGGGGCGAGTCGGGGGCTACGGCCGGGGAGGCCGATGGCCGGAAATTACTCCTGCCGCAGTACCCAGGAAGCCAGTACCTCAGGAGGGCACACCTCAGGAAGGCGTCCGCGCCGTCGCGAGGAGGCGGGTCACGTCCTCCGAGCAGATCGTCAGCGCGCAGCCCGCTGTGGTGAGCACGTCCCGCTCGGCGGTCGTGTAGGGGCCGTCGGCGAGGGCGATGCGGGCGCCCTTGAGGAGCAGGGCCTCGCGGCCCGCGGGGGCGAGGTGCGGGGCCAGCGGGCCGAGTGCCTCGTGGAGTTCGATGGCGAGGCCGGGGGCGCAGTCGGGCTCGGTGGCACGCCCGGCGTCCGTGGCGAGCGCCTCGACGAGGGCGACGAGCTGTTCCTCGGTGCAGTCGTCGTACCCCGCGCCGTGCAGCGCGGCGACGGCCGTGTCCAGAGTGGTGCGCGAAGCGGTGCCGCCGGTGGTGAGGACCGTGAGGACGATGGTGTGCACGGCGTCGCGGAGCATCGCGGAGAGCCGGGTGGTGGTGGGGTGGTCGAGGACGTCGGGGTCGAACAGGTCCTGGCAGGCGGCGCACTGGATGACCGGGCCCCGGGAGCCACGCGGCACGACGGGCAGGCCGAGCAGGACGAAGCGGCGCCGTCCGGTGAGCCGCTGGTAGTTGCGGTCGCCGCCGCAGGCCGGACAGAAGAACTCGCCGTCACCGACCGTGTTCCAGGCGGTGTGCATGCCGATCACGCGTCTGCACAGCGCTCGCCCGCGCGAGACCGGCTTGGCGGGGATGCGGGTATTTTGGCCGTTCCGTCCCCGAGCTGGCAGCACCACGCACCTCCGTAACTCCCCGGCTGCATTGCCGTGTTGGCGTGATGTTAGCCACATCGGTGATGCGACGTCAGCACCTCGCACGGGAGAGCGAGCCCGATCTGGCCGGGAGACGACGCGGCCCCGCCCGCCGGAACGGCGGACGGGGCCGGTCGGAACCGTTCGGTGGACTAGCGCGCCGCGCGGTTGACCGCGGAGACGGCGGCCTTCAGGGAGGCGCGCGTGGTGTTCGCGTCGATGCCGATGCCCCAGAGCACCTTGTCGCCGATCGCGCACTCGATGTACGAGGCGGCCTGCGCGGACGCGCCCTCGCTCATCGTGTGCTCCTGGTAGTCGAGCAGCCGTACGTCGATGCCGATGCCCTGCAGCGCGTCGAAGAACGCGGAGATCGGGCCGTTGCCCGTACCGGTCAGGACGGTGTCCGCACCGTCCAGGGTGGCCTCGACGGTGAGGGTGTCGACGCCGTCGGTGTCGGTCGTCGTCTGGCCGTTCTTGACCTGAATCCGACCCCAGGGGTTCTCGGGGTTGGGCAGGTACTCGTCCTGGAAGACGCTCCAGATCGCGCCGGGCGTGACCTCGCCGCCCTCGGCGTCGGTCTTCTGCTGGATGATCTTCGAGAACTCGATCTGCATGCGGCGCGGCAGGTCCAGCTTGTGGTCGTTCTGCAGGACGTAGGCGATGCCGCCCTTGCCGGACTGCGAGTTGACGCGGATGACGGCCTCGTAGGAGCGGCCGACGTCCTTGGGGTCGATGGGCAGGTACGGCACGGCCCACTCGACGTCGTCGACGGTCTTGCCCGCGGCGGCGGCCCGGGACTCCAGCGCGTCGAAGCCCTTCTTGATGGCGTCCTGGTGGGAGCCGGAGAAGGCGGTGTAGACCAGGTCGCCCGCGTACGGGTGGCGGGGGTGGACCTCCATCTGCGTGCAGTACTCGTACACGCGGCGGACCTCGTCGATGTCCGAGAAGTCGATCTGCGGGTCGACGCCCTGGCTGAACAGGTTCATGCCCAGGGTGACCAGGTCGACGTTGCCGGTCCGCTCGCCCTGGCCGAACAGGCAGCCCTCGACGCGGTCGCCACCGGCCATGACGGCCAGCTCGGCGGCGGCGACGGCGGTGCCGCGGTCGTTGTGCGGGTGGATGGAGAGGCAGACGAACTCGCGCCGGGACAGGTTGCGGGACATCCACTCGAAGCGGTCCGCGTGGGTCGAGGGCGTCGAACGCTCCACCGTGGCGGGCAGGTTGAGGATGATCTCGCGCTCGGCGTCGGGCTGCCAGACGTCCATGACGCCCTCGCAGACCTCCAGCGCGAAGTCCAGCTCGGTGTCGGTGAAGATCTCCGGGCTGTACTGGTAGCCGAAGGTGGTCCGGTCGTCGAGCAGCTTCTCGGCGTACTCCACGACCAGGCGCGTGCCGTCGACGGCGATCTGCTTCACGGCGTCGCGCGAGCCGCGGAAGACGACGTCGCGCCAGACGGGGGCGGTCGCGTTGTACAGGTGGACGGTGGCCCGGCGGGCGCCCTTCAGGGACTCCACTGTGCGCTCGATGAGCTCCTCGCGGGCCTGGGTCAGGACGGAGATCGTCACGTCATCGGGGATCGCGTCCTCGTCCTCGATGATCGAGCGCACGAAGTCGAAGTCGGTCTGGCCCGATGAGGGGAAGCCGACCTCGATCTCCTTGTAGCCCATGCGTACGAGCAGGTCGAACATCGCGCGCTTGCGGGCCGGGGACATCGGGTCGATCAGCGCCTGGTTGCCGTCGCGCAGGTCGGTGGAGAGCCAGCGGGGGGCGACCGTGATCCGGTTGTCCGGCCAGGTGCGGTCGGGGATCGCGACCTGCTCGTACTGGCCGTACTTGTGGACCGGCATGGAAGTGGGGCGCTGGAAGTTCGGCATGGTGCGTGGGCTCCTCGGGAGGGTGTCCGCTGGATCCTCGCCGGAACTGGCTCTCCGGCGAAGGGACGGCCGACGGTCTTAGCGCAACACCGAACTCCGCGGGGAGGGGGTCGGCCTCGTCTACAGGCCCTCGCCGCGGCAGCTAAGAAGGAGCAGCCCGAATCGCATGATGTGCCGCAGCCTAGCCGAGACGCCCGTGACGCGCGGGCCCGTATCAGTATGCGGGATCGCCATCAGGTAACGGGTATGGCGTGATCAATACCTCTATTTCACTAATAACGGTTGCGGGTAGTGACAGCGGCATGACCCAGTGCCACATTGCACGCCATGACCGCGAACCCAGCAGGCTTCGAGCCTGTCTTCTGCACCATCGTGCCGCCCCACGTCCTGGACACCCTCGCCCAGAGCCAGGACCCCGCGCTCGCCGCGCCCGCCCGCCGCACCCTGCAGCGCGACGCGTTCGAGCGCACCCAGCGCCGCCTGACCACCGTCGTCGGCGCCCCGTCCGTCGCCGTGCCCAAGGAGGCCGCGGAGGGCAAGCCGCACCGCACGATCCACGACGCCAAGCACCGCACGGAGCTCCCGGGCCGCAAGGTCCGCAGCGAGGGCGACAAGCCCGGCAAGGACGCGACCGTCAACCGCGCGTACGCGGGCCTCGGCGCGACCTTCGAGCTCTACCAGAAGGCGTACGAGCGCAACTCCATCGACGGCAGCGGCCTGCCGCTGACCGCGACCGTGCACTACTCCGAGGAGTACAACAACGCCTTCTGGAACGGCGAGCAGATGGTGTTCGGCGACGGTGACGGCGAGATCTTCCTCGACTTCACCATTCCCGTGGACGTCATCGGCCACGAGCTCACCCACGGCGTCACGCAGTACACGGCGAACCTCACCTACTTCGGCCAGCCGGGCGCCCTGAACGAGTCGCTGTCGGACGTCTTCGGCTCGATGATCAAGCAGTACACGCTCGGCCAGACCTCCACCGACGCCGACTGGCTGATCGGCGCTGGCCTGCTCGCCCCGCGCGTCACCGGCAAGGCGCTGCGCTCCATGAAGGAGCCCGGCACCGCCTACGACGACGACGTGCTCGGCAAGGACCCGCAGCCCGCCGACATGGACCACTTCGTCAGGACGGGCCGCGACAACGGCGGCGTGCACATCAACTCCGGCATCCCCAACCGCGCGTTCTACCTGGTCGCCGACGCGCTGGGCGGGCACTCGTGGGAGCGGGCCGGCGAGATCTGGTACGCCGTCCTGACCGGCGGAGAGCTGGCGCAGGACGCCTCCTTCAGCGACTTCGCGAAGCTGACGGTGGCCGCCGCGCGCACCAAGTACGGCGACGGCGACGAGCTGAAGGCCGTCATCGACGCGTGGTCCACGGTGAAGGTGCCGGCCACCGACGGCTGACACCGCGCTACCGGCCGCCCATCCGGTGCAGTAGACAGGACCCATGCGTATCCAGGTGAAGCGGACCGGAGGATTCGCGGGCATCGACCGGCATGCCGAGGTGGACACCTCGCAGCTGGCCGATGCCCCGCAATGGCAGGCCCTGGCCGAACAGGCCCTGGCCGAGGGACGGGACGCCCCGCCCATCGGGGTGCCCGACGGCTTCAACTACCAGCTGACGGTGGACGGGCGGACCGTGTACTGCTCGGACCCGCGGCTGACGGAGCCGCAGCGGAAACTGATCTCGCGGGTACTGAAGGAGGGCGCGTAGCGGGACGGCGGCCCCGCCCGGAGGACTCGTAAACCTGAGCCTTGTTCACCTTTCTCTCGCACGCCCATTGACTTCCGTACTTGACGGTACGGAGGATCCCGCCCATGGCAGCGAGCGCGCCGACACCGGCGAGATCACCGTTCCCCCAGTTCCCCCACGGCTTCCTGTGGGGCGTCTCCACATCGGCCCACCAGATCGAGGGCGCCGCCGACGAGCGCGGCCCCTCGGTCTGGGACGCGTTCACGGCCGTGCCGGGGAACGTGAAGGACGGCTCGACGGCCGCCGTCGCCTGCGACCACTACCACCGCTACCGCGAGGACGTGGCGCTCGTCCGTGAGCTCGGCGTGGACGCCTACCGCTTCTCGGTCTCCTGGCCGCGCGTACAGCCCACCGGCACGGGCCCGCTCAACCCCGCGGGCCTCGACTTCTACGACCGCCTCGTCGACGAGCTGTGCACCGCGGGCGTGCGCCCCGTCCCCACCCTCTTCCACTGGGACACCCCGCTGGCCCTGCAGGAGGCCGGCGGCTGGCTGGAGCGGCGGACCGCCGAGCGGTTCGCCGAGTACGCGGCATCGGTGGCCGCCCGCATCGGCGACCGCGTCACGAAGTGGATCACCCTCAACGAACCCGCGGAACACACCCTGCTCGGTCACGCCCTGGGCCAGCACGCCCCCGGCGAGCGGCTGCTCTTCGACGCCCTGCCCGTCGCCCACCACCAGCTCCTCGCCCACGGCCTCGCCGTACGGGCGCTGCGCGCGGCCGGCGCCCGCGACATCGGCATCGCCAACTCGCACGGCCCGACCTGGCCCGCCTCCGCCGCCCGGGAGGACACGGACGCCGCGGACTTCTACGACCTGCTCCTCAACCGCCTCTTCGCCGACCCGCTCCTCATCGGCCGCTATCCGGACGGCATCGGCGAACTGATGCCCTCGGACGACCTGGCGGCCGATCTTGCGGTCATCGCGGAGCCGCTCGACTGGTACGGGATCAACTTCTACCAGCCGACGAAGGTGGGCGCCCCGCCCCCCGAGGGCACCGCCGCCGAGTTCTCCGGCGTCCGGCTCCCGCCCGAACTCCCCTTCTCGCCACGGGAGATCGAGGGGTACCCGGTCACCGACTTCGGCTGGCCCGTCGTCCCCGAGTCCCTCACCGAACTGCTCACCGCCTTCCACACCCGCTACGGCGACCGCCTGCCACCCCTCGTGATCACCGAGAACGGCTGCTCCTACGAGGGCCTGGACGACCAGGAGCGGATCACCTATCTGGACGGCCATCTGCGCGCGCTCCACCGGGCCCTGCAGGCCGGGGTCGACGTGCGCGGCTACTTCGTCTGGTCCCTGATCGACAACTTTGAGTGGGCGGAGGGCTACCGCCAGCGGTTCGGCCTCGTCCACGTCGACCACGCCACCCAGGAACGCACCCCGAAGGCCTCGTACCACTGGCTGCGCGAGGCCCTGCGGGCGCAGCGCCCGTGACCGCCACCGCGCTGCGGGAACCGGCCGACCGGGTCGGCCCCGGCTGGACGGCCGGCCTGTCGGTCGCCAACGGCGCGATCTGGGTGGGCTGGTACGGCCCGCTGCAGATCCTGCTCGCCGTGCAGGCGGAGGACCTCGCGCCCGCGGGCACCTCGAAGGAGACGGTGCTCGCCTGGGTGACGGGCGCGGGCGCCGTCGTCTCCCTCGCCGCCAACCCGCTCTTCGGTGCCCTCTCCGACCGCACCACGTCCAAGTGGGGCCGGCGCAGCCCCTGGATCGTGGCGGGCACGGCGGGCGGCGCCGCCTCGCTGCTGCTGCTCTCCGCGGCGGGCTCCGTGTGGTGGATGGCGGCGGGCTGGTGCCTGGTCCAGCTCACCCTGAACGCCGCCTTCGCCGCCGTCACGGCCGCCGTGCCGGACCGGGTGCCGCGGCTTCAGCGCGGCTCGGTGGGCGGCTGGCTCGGGGCGGCGCAGCTGCTCGGTGTGGTCGTCGGGACGGGCCTCGCGACGGCGGCGGGCGGCACGGTCGCGGGGTACGCGGCCTGCGCTCTCTTCACCGTGGTGGGCGTCGTCCCCTACGTCGTGCGCCATCGCGACCTGCGCCTGACGGCCGCCGAGCGGCCGCCGTGGAACCCGCGGGAGTTCCTCGCCGGCTTCTGGCTGAGCCCGCGCCGCCACCCGGACCTGGGCTGGGCCTGGCTGACCCGCTTCCTGATCAACGTCAGCAACTCGGTGGTCCTGCTCTACCTGCTCTACTTCCTCCGCGACCGCCTGCACCGCGCCGACCCGGAGGAGGGCGTGCTGATCCTGACGGCGGTGAACGGCGCGACGATGCTCGCCACGGTCGTGGTCGGCGGCGCCTGGTCGGACCGGGCCGGCCGCCGCAAACCCTTCGTCATCTGCTCGGGGGCGCTGATGGCGGTGGCGACCGGACTGCTCGCCGCCTGGCAGACGTGGCCCGGCGCGATCGTCGCGGCGGCGGTCCTCGGCATCGGCTTCGGCGTCTTCACGTCGGTCGACTTCGCCCTGATGACGGACGTCCTGCCCACGGCCATGGACCGCGGCAAGGACCTCGGCGTCATCAACATCGCCAACTCCCTCCCCCAGGTGGCGGCCCCGGCGATGGCGGCCCCGATCGTGACGTACCTGGGCGGCTACCGGACGCTGTACCTGACGGCGGCGGTGATCGGTCTGGCGGGGGCGGTCCTCGTGACGCGGATCAGGGGGGTGGAATGAAAAGCCCGTCCGGCGCTTGAGGACGAACTCGGCGAAGCCGGTGACCGACCGAGCCCCGTGCCCCGCCTCAGAACCCGAGCTTGCGCAGCTGGCGAGGGTCCCGCTGCCAGTCCTTCGCGACCTTCACATGAAGGTCCAGGAAGACCGGCGTACCCAGCAACGCCTCGATCTGCTTGCGGGACTTGATGCCGACGTCCTTCAGCCGCTTGCCCTTGGGGCCGATGATGATCCCCTTCTGGCTGGGCCGCTCGATGTAGACGAACGCGTGGATGTCGAGCAGCGGCTTGTCCGCGGGCCGGTCCTCGCGGGGCAGCATCTCCTCGACGACCACGGCGATGGAGTGCGGCAGCTCGTCGCGCACGCCCTCCAGCGCCGCCTCGCGGATCAGCTCGGCGACCATGACCTGCTCGGGCTCGTCGGTGAGGTCGCCCTCGGGGTAGAGCGGGGGGCCCTCGGGCAGCAGCGGCACGATGAGGTCGGCGAGCAGGCCGACCTGCTGGTCGCCGACGGCCGACACGGGCACGATCTCGGCCCACTCGAAGCCGAGTTCCGCGCCGAGCTGGTCGATGGCGATGAGCTGCTCGGCGAGGGTCTTGCTGTCGACGAGGTCGGTCTTGGTGACGATCGCGATCTTCGGCGTCTTCTTGATGGAGGCGAGCTCCTTGGCGATGAAGCGGTCGCCGGGGCCGAGCTTCTCGTTCGCGGGCAGGCAGAAGCCGATCACGTCGACCTCGGCCCAGGTCGTCCGCACGAC
Source organism: Streptomyces sp. NPDC058308 (assembly GCF_042880275.1). NCBI lineage: Bacteria > Bacillati > Actinomycetota > Actinomycetes > Kitasatosporales > Streptomycetaceae > Streptomyces > Streptomyces sp. NPDC058308. The sequence goes on along the minus strand of NZ_JBHVZA010000006.1, from coordinate 119,830 downwards.
GTCGTTGAGCCGCTCGCCGAGGAGCGTGCGCGGCTTGTGCAGGCCGGGGGTGTCGACCAGGATCATCTGGGCGTCCGGCCGGTGCACGATGCCGCGCACGGTGTGCCGCGTGGTCTGCGGCTGGTTCGCGGTGATCGCGACCTTCTTGCCGACCAGAGCGTTCGTAAGGGTGGACTTGCCCGCGTTGGGGCGGCCGACGAAGCAGGCGAAACCGGCGCGGTGGACGGCCTCGGACGGCTCGGCTGATGACGGGGTACGAACGCTCATGGCGCCCATTGTCCCTGATCCCGGGAGCCCCGCCGCACCGCCCGGCCCGCGGGAGCCCGGACGTACGCCGCGCGGGCCCGCGCGGCGAGCCCCCCACGCCCGGTCCGGCGACACGAAACACGGCCGAAACCCGCGGGTGCCCGTTACGAAACGCGCGCCCGGGACGCTCTGCCCCCATGACGACCTACGCCGCCCCCCACCTCGACACGGGCGACACCGCCTGGCTGCTCGCGGCCACCGCGCTCGTCCTCCTGATGACGCCGGGCCTCGCCCTGTTCTACGGCGGCATGGTCCGCACGAAGAGCGTCCTGAACATGCTGCTCATGTCCTTCGTGGCGATCGCCCTGGTGACCGTGGTGTGGCTGGTCGCGGGCTATTCGCTGGCCTTCGGGGACGACGCCTTCGCGGGCCTGATCGGCGGCGTCGGCCACCTCGGCATGGCGGGCATCGGCCCGGACACCCTCACCGGCACGGTCCCGACCCTCCTCATCACCACCTTCCAGCTCACCTTCGCGGTGATCACGGCGGCGCTGATCAGCGGCGCGGTCGCGGACCGCACCAAGTTCGCGGCCTGGCTGGTCTTCGTGCCGGTCTGGACCCTCGCCGTATACGTTCCCGTGGCGCACTGGGTGTGGGGTCCCGGCGGCTGGATCGCGGACTCGCTCGGCGCCCTCGACTTCGCGGGCGGCCTGGTCGTGGAGATCGCGTCGGGCGCCTCCGGCCTGGCCCTGTGCCTGGTGCTCGGCCCGCGCATCGGGTTCAGGAAGGAGGCGATGCGCCCGCACAACCTCCCCATGGTCCTGATGGGCGCGGGCCTGCTCTGGTTCGGCTGGCTCGGCTTCAACGGCGGCTCGGCCCTCGGCGCGAACGGCCTCGCCGCGGCGTCCCTCCTCAACACCCTGGTCGCCGGCTGCACGGGTCTGCTCGGCTGGCTCCTCGTGGAGCAGCGGCGCGACGGCCACCCCACCACCTTCGGCGCGGCGTCCGGCGCGGTCGCGGGCCTGGTCGCGATCACCCCGTCGTGCGGGGTGGTCGACATCGCGGGCGCGGCGGTGACCGGTCTCGCGGCGGGCGTCGTCTGCTCGTACGCGGTCGGGTGGAAGTTCCGCCTCGGCTACGACGACTCGCTCGACGTCGTCGGCGTGCACCTGGTGGGCGGCGTGATCGGCACCCTCCTCATCGGCCTGTTCGCGACGGCCACGATGACGGACGGCGCGCAGGGCCTGTTCCACGGCGGCGGCGCGGCGCAGCTGGGCAGGCAGGCGGTGGCCGTCGCGGCGGTGGCGGCGTACACGTTCTCCGTCACCTACGGCATCGGGAAGGCCGTCGACAAGCTGATGGGCTTCCGGGCGTCCGCCGAGGACGAGGTGACGGGCCTGGACCAGACACAGCACGCCGAGAGCGCCTACGATCACGGCGTCCTGGCGAGTCCCGTGGGCTCCGCCTCGGTCAAGAAGGGGAGCCACGTCGCATGAAGCTGATCACCGCGGTCATCAAGCCGTTCCGTCTGGACGAGGTGAAGTCGGCGCTCCAGGAACTCGGCGTACACGGTCTGACGGTCACCGAGGCCAGCGGATACGGCCGCCAGCGCGGCCACACGGAGGTCTACCGGGGCGCGGAGTACCAGGTCGACCTGGTCCCCAAGGTCCGCGTGGAAGTGGTCGTCGACGACCGGGACGCGGACCCGGTCATCGACGCGATCGTGCGCGCCGCGCACACGGGCAAGATCGGCGACGGCAAGGTCTGGGCGGTCCCGGTGGAGACGGTGGTCCGGGTACGGACGGGGGAACGGGGCCCTGACGCGGTGTGACCTCCGGTCCTGGTGAGCGGCGCGCCACGGGGCTCGCCCCATCACCGGCTCCGCCGCGTTCGTCCTCAATCGCCGGACGGGCTTGTTTTCAGCCCGCCACCACCCGCACGTCACCGGCTCCGCCGAGCTCGTCCTCAAACGCCGGACGGGCTTGCTTCAGCCGGACCGGCTTGTTTCAGCCCCTCCGGCGTTTGAGGAGCCGGGTCTGGGGCGGAGCCCCGGGGACCGAGCTTCGTCCTCAAACGTCGGACCGGCTTGTTTCAGCCCCTCCGGCGATTGAGGAGCGGGGTCCGGGGCGGAGCCCCGGGGACCGAGCCCCGGCCGGCGGAGCCGGGGATTCGGGAAGGGGCGGGATCGGGGAAGAAGCCGCCGCAGGCCAAACCTCAGCCCGCCGCCACCCGCTCCCGGACCTCCCCATCGGCCCCCGCGAGGAACACCGGCGTCCCGGCCCCGCCGAGATCCCGTACCGCGGCCAGATCCTCGCCCCGTACAGCCGTCTCGCCAGAGACCACCGCCGCCGCCTCCAACGACTCCGCCCCGGACGCCACGGCCATCGCCACCGCCGTCCGCAGCGCGGACAGCTGAAGCGAGTCGAGGGCGACCGTTCCCGCCACGTACGTGCGGCCCGTCTCGTCCCGCACGGCCGCCCCCTCGGGCACACCGTTGCGGGCCCGGGCGGAACGGGCCAGGGTGACGATCTTGCGGTCCTCGGGGTCCAGCGCGGCGCTCTCAGTCATGGACCGAGCATACGGAGCACGCCCCGCTACATCGCCACCGGATAGATCGATCCCCGGCGCCCCTCGGGCGAGGCGAGCCACGCCAGCTTCCCCGCCGTGTCCACCTCGGCGTCCGGCAGCGGCGTGTGCAGCACGATCGTGAGGTCGGGCCTGGCCGGCACCTTCAGCTGGGTCGACTCCAGATTCAGCGCGCCCACCACGGGGTGCTCGATCTCCTTGGCGAGCTGCCCGCCCGGCAGGATGTCCCGCCGCTCCCACAGCTCCACGAACTCCGGACTCACCGCCTTCGCCTCGGCGATCACCGCGGCGAAGCCGTCGTCCTCGGGGTGCTCCGAGCACGCGGCCCGGTACATCGCCACGACCTGCGGGGCGTTCTGCTCCCAACTCGTCGCGCGGGCACGGTAGATGGCGTCGGTGAAGAAGGTGAGCAGACAGTTCTCGGAGGTCTCCGAGCGCATGCCGAGCACGGCCGCGGCCGCGTCGTTGTACATGACGCAGTTCCAGTACGCGTCCATGATGTGCGCCGGATACGGCATCCACGTGTCGATGAGCCGGTTCAGCCCCTCGCACATGCCCCAGTCGGTCTGCGCGACCTCGGGCGCGGGCGGGTTGAGCCCGGACAGGACGTACAGATGGCGCCGCTCCGCGCTGCTCAGCTTCAGTACCCGCGCCACCGAGTCCAGGACCTGCGGCGACACGGAGATGTCGCGTCCCTGCTCCAACCACTGGTACCAGGAGGCCCCGACCCCGGCGAGCACGGCGACCTCCTCGCGGCGCAGTCCCGGCGTGCGGCGCCGGGCCCCGCCGTCGGGGAGCCCGGCCTCCGCGGGGCTGACCCGCGCGCGACGGCTCATCAGGAACTCCCGGAGCTCCCCGAGGCGACGCGCCTTCGAGGCGCCGGTGTCCGGCCCCGTGTGCGATGCCGCGACTGATGCCGTGCCCGGCGCTGCTGTTGCCATGTGGCGCTCCCCCAAGCCCAAACTGGTGTTCCGACCACCAGCATAAGTTCCCGCTCCCCACGGCTATTCCGGCCGGCGCAAGCTCTTGACCATGGCGATCGACACCACCACTGCCCCGTCCGTCCAGGCCGCCCCACCGGCGCCGCGACCGCGGAACCCCAAGCTCTCCACCCGCGACAAGCTCGTCCTGTTCGTGCTCTGCGCCGCGCAGTTCATGGTCGCGCTGGACTTCTCCGTACTGAACGTGGCGCTGCCCGTGCTCGGCCCCGATCTCGGCATGAGCCACTCCGCACTGCAGTGGGCCGTGACCGCCTTCGCCCTGCCGTCGGGCGGCTTCCTGCTCCTCTTCGGCAGGACCGGCGACCTCTTCGGGCGCCGCAAGCTGTTCCTCGCGGGCCTCGCCCTCTTCGGCCTGGCCTCGCTGCTCGCCACGTTCGCGTGGGACCCGGCGTCGTTCCTGACCGGGCGGGCGCTGCAGGGTGTGGGCGCCGCGGCGATCGTGCCGACCGGCATGTCGCTCCTGACGACCACGTTCCCCGAAGGTCCGCAGCGCGACCGGGCGCTCGGCATCTCCGGCACCCTCCTCTCGCTCGGCTTCACCGTCGGCATGGTGCTCGGCGGTGTCCTGACCGACACCCTCGGCTGGCGCTCCACGATGGGCCTGCTGACCCTCTTCGCGCTGATCGTGCTGCCGCTCGCGCCCGGCCTGCTCCCCGAGTCGCGCACCCCGGACCGCCCGCGCCTGGACATCCCGGGTGCCGTGACGGTCACCGGCGGTCTGCTCTCCCTGATCTACGCCCTCTCCACGGCGGCCGAGCGCGGCTTCGGCGGCACGGACGTCATCGGCACGCTGGTGGCGGGCGTCCTCCTGCTCGCGGCCTTCGGATACGTCGAGTCGCGCGCCGCCTCGCCGCTCGTCTCGCTGCCCATGCTGCGCCGCCGCACGGTGGCGTGGGGCAACCTCGGCGGCCTGGTCACGTTCTCGATGATGTCGACGGTCGTCTTCGTGCTGACCCTCTACTTCCAGGAGGTCCTGCGCCTCTCCGCCTTCGAGACCGGCCTGATCTTCGGCGTGCAGGGCGTCCTGTCGGTGGTCGCCGGCGTGTACGCGCCCCGGGTCATCGGCCGCTTCGGCGCACGGCGCACGCTGGTCGGTTCGCTGGTCGGGCAGGGCCTGCTGGGTGCGGCGCTGCTCGGCATCGGCGAGGGCGGCTTGTCGGTGTGGCTCGCCACGGCCGCGGTCTCGGTGGCGAGCATGTTCCACCTGGGCGCGATCGTCTCGTACGGCGTGACGGTCACCTCGGGCGTGCCCGACGCGGAACAGGGCCTGGCGACGGGCCTGGTCACCTCCACCCAGCAGGTGGGGCTCACCATCGGCATCCCGGTGCTCGGTGTCCTCGCGACGACGGGTCCTGACCTGCTGGCGGGCACGCGGACGGTCCTCGTGATCGACGCGGCGGTGGTCCTCGCGACGGCGGCCGCGGTGGCGGTGGGGCTCGGCGGGCGCAAGCGCGCGTGAGCCCGTCGCGTCCCGGCGTGCCGTCGGCCCGGCCCCCTCAGGGGCGGGCCGACGTCATGTCGCGCGCCGCGGGGCGGTCGACCGAGGAGAGGAAAGCGACCCAGGTGTCCGGGCCCACCGCGAGGACCGCGCCCCGGGTGCGTGCGGAGTCGCGGATCAGGACCGTCTTCCCGGTCCAGGCGATCTCCACGCACTCGTTGCCCGCGGCCCCGCTCCGACTGCTCTTGCGCCATGCCCATGTGTCAGCCACGCCGATCCTCCACCCCGGGTGCGGAAGACCAGCCGGCCCGGCGCGGCTGGTGCAGAGGCACGTAGCACCTCTTCCAGGATAACGGCGCGTCATACGGATCTGAACGACCGGTTTCGCGCCAAGGTCCCGCGGTTCAGGCGTGACTGATGGGGCGTCAGGCCGCTTCGAGGGGCGGCAGGAGCCGCTCCAGATCGTCGGCCCCCTCCTCGGCCCTGACCGCCAGAGCCTTGAGGATGTCCACGGTGCGCTCCTTGATGGCGAGGTCTTCGAGCTCCCAGAACCTCTCCAGGTAACGCCCGCTCTCCTCGGGCGCGCTGGTGCTGTACGAATCACCGCGCGGGTTCTCCAGGTAGAGCGAGTCCGGCATCTCGTCCGCCTCGAACTCGAAAAGCGTGAAGGGCCCCTGGACCCCGGGGTGCCCGCCGACACTGAACGGCAGGATCTGGAGGGTGAACTTCGGCAGCGTCGCCAGTTCCGCGAGCCGCTCCAACTGGGCGCGCATGACGCCGCGTCCGCCGATCTGACGGCGCAGGACCGCCTCGTCGAGGATGTAGAACACCTCGCGCTCGCCCGATGTCAGCATGTCCTGTCGGGAGAGCCGCACCTCGACGGCCCGCTCGATCACCTCGTCGGCGATCCCCTTGTCGTACGCCCGCATGATCGCGCGCCCGTACTCCTCGGTCTGCAACGGGCCGGGAAGCTGAAGGGAGTTGTACGCCCGGACGATCGACGCCGACGACTCGAGCGCGAGGAACTGCAGGAACTCCTTGCTGTACAGGTCGCGGTACTCGGTGTACGGCATCTTCCGGCTGCCCCGCGCGAGGTCGAGCAGCTCCTCGATCTTGCGGCGGTCCCGGATGCCATACGCGTCCAGGAGCGGCCGCAGGTCGTTGACCGAGACGCCGACCTCGCCCGCCTCGATCCGGATCAGCTTGGAGGGGCTCCACTCCATCTTCGCGGCGACCTGCCGCTGGGTGAGGCGCGCGGCGGTCCGCGCCTTGCGGAGCTCGGTGCGCAGCCGCAGCCGCTGAAGTGCCGCACTTGGCGCGCTCATGATGGCTTCACCTCCGACCGGACGGTGCGAGGTGCAACGTAGCAGACTAGCAGCTTACTCATCGAGACCTTTCGGGGCGACAGTTCACGCCATGTCAGGAGACCCCGAACCCCATGGGTGCGCAACCGGAGCGACGGCCCGGGGTCGACAGATGCCGGATAGCTATATCGCACTTGGCGAGCCTTCGATGAGCAACGTTCCCGACAGTACTACCCATGTCGCATCCTCCAGGGTACGATATCGCAGAGGGTAGCCTGCTCAACTGACCACCGCCGCAAGGAGGTTGAGATCGGAACCGGTACGGCACGGACCAACACCACCGAGTGCCGTCCACCGTCAGTTCCCCCTTCCTGGCGCCACCCGTTCGTGGCTCGCCGCGGTATCCACGACTCGCGTGGAACCAGGAAGGAGTACAGCCCGATGGCCGAGAAGCCTGACGGGCGCCGCACCACTCGCACGTGGACCGACCGGGTCGTTCTGTCGGCCCCGTGGGTGAGCCTTCTGGCACTGGTCCAGGAGATCATCGACAAGTGGGTCCTGCCCCACGTGTAAACGAAAAACCGGTCCCGGCCGCACGGCCGGGACCAGCTGCGGCGGACGCCATCGCACGACGTTTCCACTCCGAGTTCCCTTGGCCGGCAGCCCGGAGTGGGAGCGTTCAGGATCCGCCTGTCTCCCCATTCTGCCGCCCCACCACCCCGATGGCGAGGGGCTGTTGGGACACTCTGCGCGGTGCGCCCCGGCCCGCGCACGCCCTGGGAGCCTGCCTTTGAATCCCCGCCTGCTCAGGGGCGGTCGAGACGCAGCCGCTCCGCCCGCGGCAGCCCCGCGACCACCAGGTCGTACGAGTCCTCGACGAGCTCCCTGACCTGCCGGTCGGCGAGTCCGGCATCGACCGTGACCGTGTTCCAGTGGCGCTTGTTCATGTGCCAGCCCGGCACGATCTCCGGATGTGCGGCCCGCAGCCGGTCGGCGATGTCCGGCTCACACTTGAGGTTGACGGTGAGGGGACGTCCGTCGAGGGCCGTGAGCGCGAACATCTTCCCGCCCACCTTGAAGACCGAGGTCTCCGGGGTGAACGGGAAGTCCTCCACCGCGCCGTTGAAGGACAGGCACAAGGCGCGCAGCCGTTCGGGCGTCACGCCGGCTCCCTGGCCTTCTCCTCGTCGCCGTCGGCCACTACGGGCTCCACGAGCACGGTCATGATGCGGTTGCGGCGGCCGGCCGCGGACTCCGCGGTGAGCTTCAGCTCCCGCGCGTCCGGCAGCGGCACGACCGCCGAGGCGCCCGCGATCGGGACGCGCCCCAGCTGCTTGGCGAGCAGACCGCCCACGGTCTCGACGTCCTCGTCGTCGAACTCGTCGAACCCGAAGAGCTCGCCCAGGTCGCCGATGTCGAGCCGCGCCGTCACGCGGTAGCAGCCGTCGGCGAGCTCCTCGACGGGGGGCAGCTCGCGGTCGTACTCGTCGGTGATCTCGCCGACGATCTCCTCCAGGATGTCCTCGATGGTGACGATGCCCGCCGTACCGCCGTACTCGTCGATCACGACGGCCACGTGATTGCGCTCCTGCTGCATCTCGCGCAGCAGGTCCCCGGCGTTCTTGGTGTCGGGCACGAACGTCGCCGGGCGCATCGCCGTCGACACCAGCTCGGACTCGCTGTCGCGGTTGATGTGCGTCTTGCGGGCCAGGTCCTTCAGGTACACCATGCCGACGACGTCGTCCTCGCTCTCCCCCGTCACGGGGATCCGCGAGAAGCCGGAGCGCAGCGCGAGAGTGAGCGCCTGGCGGATGGTCTTGAAGCGCTCGATGGCGATCAAGTCGGTGCGGGGCACCATGACTTCGCGCACGAGCGTGTCCCCGAGCTCGAAGACGGAGTGGACCATGCGCCGCTCCTCGTCCTCGATGAGGGACTCCTTCTCGGCGAGGTCCACCATCGCGCGCAGCTCGGCCTCGGAGGCGAACGGGCCGCGCCGGAAGCCTTTGCCGGGCGTGAGCGCGTTGCCGATGAGGATCAGCAGGGGCGGGATCGGGCCCATGACGCGGGCCAGCGGCAGCAGGACGTACGCCGCGGCGGTGGCCGTGTTCAGCGGGTGCTGCCGGCCGATCGTGCGCGGCGAGACACCCACGGCGACATAGCTGACGAGGACCATCACGCCGATGGCGACCGCGAGCGCCTGCCACGTCTCGTCGAACTCCTGCAGGCACGCGTACGTCACCAGGGCCGCCGCGGCCATCTCGCACGCCACCCGCACGAGCAGCGCCACATTGAGATAGCGGGTCGGGTCCGCGGCGACCTGCGCGAGCTTCGCGCTGCCGCGGCGCCCGGAGCGGGCGGCCTCCTCCGCGCGGAAGCTGGAGACACGGGCGATGCCCGCCTCGGCGCACGCGGCGAGCCAGGCCACGACCACGAGGGCCACGGCACCGGCGATCAACTGAGGGCTCATGGCGCTACGAGACCGTGGGAGCCGGGGACGGCCCGGTCAGGCCCTGCTCCGCGCGCCAGCCGTCGACGATCGCGGCCTGCAGGCCGAACATCTCGGCCTTCTCGTCGGGCTCCTCGTGGTCGTACCCGAGCAGGTGCAGCACGCCGTGGACGGTGAGGAGCTGGAGCTCCTCGTCCATGGAGTGCTGCGTCGGGGCGTCCTTGCCCTGCTGGGTGGCGACCTCGGGGCAGAGCACGATGTCACCGAGGAGGCCCTGCGGGGGCTCGTCGTCCTTCATGGGCGGCCGCAGCTCGTCCATCGGGAAGGACATGACGTCCGTCGGCCCCGGCAGGTCCATCCACTGGATGTGCAGCTGCTCCATGGCGGCGGCGTCCACGACGATCACCGAGAGTTCGGAGAGCGGGTGGATGCGCATCCGCGCGAGGGCGTAGCGGGCGATGTCGAGGATCGCCTGCTCGTCGACCGCGGTTCCTGATTCGTTGTTGACGTCGATCGACATGGTGGTGCTGGTCTACTTCCCGTCGCGGCTGTCGTGCTGCTCGTACGCGTCGACGATACGGCCGACCAGCTTGTGCCGGACCACATCGTGCGACGTGAGCCGCGAGAAGTGGATGTCCTCCACGCCGTCGAGGATCCGCTGCACCTCGCGCAGACCGCTCTTCGTGCCGCCCGGCAGGTCGACCTGGGTGATGTCACCGGTGATGACGATCTTCGACTCGAAGCCGAGGCGGGTGAGGAACATCTTCATCTGCTCGGCGCTGGTGTTCTGCGCCTCGTCGAGGATGATGAACGCGTCGTTCAGCGTCCTGCCGCGCATGTACGCCAGCGGGGCGACCTCGATCGTCCCCGCCGCCATGAGGCGCGGGATGGAGTCCGGGTCCAGCATGTCGTGCAGGGCGTCGTAGAGCGGGCGCAGATACGGGTCGATCTTCTCGTAGAGCGTCCCGGGCAGGAAGCCGAGCCGCTCGCCGGCCTCGACCGCGGGCCGCGTCAGGATGATGCGGTTGACCTGCTTGGACTGCAGCGCCTGCACGGCCTTGGCCATGGCGAGGTACGTCTTGCCCGTACCGGCGGGACCGATGCCGAAGACGATGGTGTGCTTGTCGATCGCGTCGACGTACCGCTTCTGGTTCAGGGTCTTGGGGCGGATGGTCCGGCCGCGGGACGAGAGGATGTTCTGTGTGAGGACCTCGGCGGGGGTCTCCTCCGCGCCGTTGCCGTTCTCGTCCGCCCTCAGCATGGCGATCGAGCGTTCCACTGCGTCCTCCGTCATCGGCTGTCCGGTGCGGAGCACCAGCATCATCTGGTCGAACAAGCGCTGGATCAGGGCGACTTCGTGGGCGTTGCCCACCGCGCTGATCTCATTGCCCCGGACATGGATGTCGGCCGCCGGGAAGGCCTTCTCGATCACCCGCAGCAGGGCGTCACCGGAGCCGAGCACCGTCACCATCGGATGGCTCGCGGGGACGGTGAAGTGGGCTCGGGCCTGGTCCTGCGCGTCGGTGTGAGTCGTGGGTGTCTGAGTCATGGGCCGGCTCTGAAGGCCTGCTCATCCTCCTCGTGCGGGGCTTGGTGGCCGCTCGACAGCCTTGCACTGCCAAGAGTACGACGCGGCACCGTCAGTGCCGTAGGCCTTTTCGCCGCACCCGGTACGACCGCAACTACAGCAGCCCGCCGGATGTTCCCCGTCCGGCGCCCCTTCAGGCCAGCGCGGCCGCCTGCCACACCAGGGCGACGTGCACGAGCAGACAGGTCGTCCAGCCGCGCCTGTCCCGCGCTCCGCGGCGGGCCACGGTGACCCATTCGGCCACGGTCAGCAGGGCCGCCAGGGCCCAGACCGCCCACGCGCCGATCAGCCAGGGCGTGGTCAGGCCGGTGAGGTGGCGGACGAGGACGACCGGCACGAGCAGGACCAGCGGAATGAGCCAGCCGGCCTCCCCGGTCCGCTCTCCGTTAGGCGCATTCATCGGTTCCGTCATGCTCGGGGCCTTTCCGTGCCTTTCGTAAACGGGCCCGGGGGGGGCGCGATGCACCCCGGGCCCTCCCTCTGCATCTCCGGGGCGCTCAGCAGCGCCCGGAACGCGGCCTGGGCCTCGGCCCGCCGGGGGGCCGTGAAGGCGGGGGCCGGTGGCGTACGGCCTGCTCCACGGCCTCGTGACCGTCGCACACCGCGCTCACGCGGATGTCGTCGGCGGTTTCGAGGATGCGCTGACGAAATCAGTCGGCAGAACTGCTGATGATCTCCTACGCCGAGCGGAAGCCGATGGTCGGCACCGCCCTGCGCAGCGGCCACGGCCGGGCCGCGGCCGGCAGCAGGCCCTCCAGGAACGCGTACCGCCGCAGCGCCACCGGATCCTGGCCGTCGACCTCCCGGACCCGGCGCCACCAGGCCCCCACCTCCGCCCAGCCGGGCGCCGACAGGGAGCCGCCGAACTCCTGGACGGAGAGCGCCGCCGTCAGCCCCGCGAAGGCGAGCCGGTCCGCGAGCGGCCACTGCGCCAGCGTGCCCGTGACGAAGCCCGCGACGAAGACGTCGCCCGCCCCGGTGGGGTCGAGCGCCTCGACCGCGATGGCCGGGACCTCGGCGGTCTCGCCGGTCCGGCCGTCCACCGCGTACGCGCCCTCCGCGCCCAGCGTCACCACGGCGAGCGGCACGTGGTCGGTGAGCGCGCGGGCCGCGGCCCGCGGGCACGAGGTGCGCGTGTAGCGCATCGCCTCCTCCGCGTTCGGCAGGAACGCCTCGCAGTGCGCCAGGTCGGCGAGCCCGGCGAGGTCCCACCGGCCGGTGTCGTCCCACCCGACGTCGGCGAAGATCCGCGTGCCGCTGCGGGCGGCCTGCGCGATCCACGGGGCGCGGGTGCCGGGCGTCAGCGAGGCGACGGCGGCGCGTGCCCGTGGCGGGCAGGAGGGGGCGCCGCCGTCCGGTACCGCGGCGTCCGGCGGCGGTTCGTGGCCGTGGCTGACCATGGTGCGTTCGCCCTCGTACGCCATGGAGACCGTCACCGGCGAGTGCCAGCCGGGGACGGTCCGTGACGGGGTGAGGTCGATGCCCTCGCCCTGTTCGAGGGCGTCCCAGCAGTACTCCCCGTAGTGGTCGTCCCCGAAGGCCGCGGCGAGCGAGGTGTGCAGGCCGAGCCGGGCGAGCGCGGTCGCCATGTTGGCGACGCCGCCGGGGCTCGACCCCATGCCGCGCGCCCAGGACTCGGTCCCGCGCACGGGCGCGGAGTCGAGCCCGGTGAAGATGATGTCGAGGAAGACCGTGCCGGTGAGGTAGACGTCGCAGTCCGGATCACCGGCTCTGCGGGCCGCCTTCAGCGGGTCGATGGTGGGCTTTACGGGTACGACCATGCAGGCAACGTAACGGACGGGCCCTACCAGCGCGGCACGGACGGGGTCTCCCACGCGGGGTCGGCCACCCGCATCGCCGCCGCGTCGTCCCGGTCCCGCAGCGCGCGGAAGTCCTCGTCGAGCCAGCGCGCGTGCAGCGCCGCGAGCGCCACCCGGTCGAGCTCCACGCCGAGGCCGGGCGCGTCGGTGACGGCGACCTTCCCGTCCACGAACCGCGGCCGTGCCCTCAGCACGTCCTCGGCCTGCCACGGGTAGTGCGAGTCGCAGGCGTGGTCGAGCCCGGGCACGGTCGCCGCCACGTGTGTCATGGCGGCCAGGCTGATGCCCAGGTGCGTGTTGGAGTGCATCGAGACGCTCACGCCGAACGTCCGGCAGACCGCGGCCAGTTCACGGGTGCGCCGCAGCCCGCCCCAGTAGTGATGGTCGCAGAGCACCACCTGCACGGCCCCCTTCGCGAAGGCCTCCGGTATCTCCTCGAAGGTGGTCACGCACATGTTGGTGGCGAGCGGCAGGCGCGTGTCCGCGGCGACCGCCGCCATCGCGGGCGTGCCGAGCGCCGGGTCCTCCAGGTAGGCGAGGACGTCGCCGAGCTCGGCCGCGACCTTCAGCGAAGTCTCCACGGACCAGGCGCCGTTGGGGTCGAGCCGCAGCGGCCGCCCGGGGAAGGCCTCGGCCAGGGCGCGGATCGCGGCGATCTCCTCGTCCGGCGGAAAGACACCGCCCTTGAGCTTGAAGGAGGAGAAGCCGTGCCGCTCGGCGAAGAGCCGGGCCTGGGCGACGATTCCGGCCGGGTCGAGCGCGGCGCCCCACCCCGCGTCCGGCTCGCTCGCGGTGCCGTCGGGGTGCCCCGCCCACTTGTAGAAGAGGTACGCGCTGTACTCCACGGCGTCGCGCACCTTGCCGCCGAGCAGCGCGTGCACGGGCAGCCCGAGGGACGTGCCGAGCGCGTCGAGGCACGCGACCTCGAAGCCGGAGACGACGGAGAGCCGCAGCTTGTCCGCGGTCCGCACGCCGCGCAGGCCGCCGACGTCCACGGAATCGTCGATCCGTGCGGCGTCGACGGCCACGTCGTCCGCAAGTGTGAACAGCCCGTTCAGATCGGACACTTCGTGTCCGACCAGCCGCTCGGCGATGGGCCGCGCGAGCTCCAGGTACGTGCTGTCTCCGTACGTCTCACCGATCCCCACCACTCCACCGGCTGTGACCAGTTCGATGATGAGTCGCGGGGTGTAGGGCTGGTGGACGCCCTGGGTGTTGAGCAGCGGCGGATCGGCCACCAGGACGGGCGTGAGACGGACCTCTTCGATGACGAGACTGCCGGAGCGCTGTCCATACATGAGAACGGAGACTAGGTACGCAAACGCACCAGCGTCAACGGCTCAGCTTCAGCAGGACAGCTCCGCCTCGATCAGATCCGCCGCCCGCCGCGCCCCGCCCTCGGCCCGGGTCGCGGCCTTCAACGCGGCCGACCTGCGCGCGACATCGGGGTCCGAGGCCAGTTCGAGGAGCGCGTCGCGCAGGACCTCCGAGGTCGCGGAGCCCGTGTCGACACGGCGCGCGACCCCCAGTTCCACGAGCCGGTCCGCGTTCATCGGCTGCTCCGCCCCCTGCGGCACCGCGATCATCGGGACGCCGCAGAAGAGCCCTTCGGAACTGCTGCCCATGCCCGCGTGGGTGACGAACGCGTCGGCCTGCTCCAGGATCGCCAACTGCGGCGCCCAGGAGCAGACTTCGATGTTCGCCGGGAGGCCGGAGCCGAGCTCGGCGGGATCCACGTGCTTGCCGATCTGCAGCACGACGTGCCAGCCGGGCAGGTCCCCGAAGGCGGCCACGCACTGCCGGTAGAACTCCGGCTGCACGGTGTACGCCGAGCCGAGCGAGACCAGGAGCACCTTCTCGGCGCCCTCGGGCCGCGTCCAGCTCTCCCGCCGCGCACGGTCCCCGAGGCAGGGCCCGACGAAGTCGATCCGTTCGGCGTCGACCGTGTCGGCATGCGGCTGCATGGCCCGCGGGACGGTGGCGACGGCCCGCGGCGGCACGCCGGAGAACTCCCCGACGTCCAGCGTGGTGGCCCCGCACCCGCCGAGCCACTCCTTGAACCGGGCCTCAAGCACGTCGGCGCCCGGCAGTTGAGCGAGGACCGCGCCGACGTCCTCCTGGTAGCTGCCCCAGGCGACGAAGGTGGGCGACAGCTGGACGAGCGGCCGGCCCTGCGCCTCGGCGAGCGCCCGGGCAACGTACGCGCCGATGTCGTACAGGTACAGATCGGCGGGGTCGTCGTCGTACGCCGCGTGGAGCCGCGGCAGGACGGCCATCGCGTCGTCGAGGAAGAGCGCACTGGCCTCGATCGGGTCCTCGGGCCAGATGTTGTCGCGGAACGGGAGCGTCGAGTCGTACGGGACGAGTTCGGCGCCCGTGGGTTCGATCAGCCCGGCGGTGGCCGGGTCGTTGGCGTACGTCACGCGGTGGCCGCGCGCCGCCAGCTCACGGATGACTTCGAGGGTGGGCAGCACATGACTGACCATCGGGACGCCGATCATGGCGATGTGGGCGCGGCGACGGGAGAGACGTCGGGACGACATGAGAGTTCCTTCGCGTACGGAAAGCTACGGGTGGGGACACGACGGCCCGCCGCCACGGCCCCGGAAGGGGCGGGCGGGGGCCAAAGGGCCGTGTCAGCCGTAGATCTGCGCGATGGTGTCCATGGACAGGACGGTAACCCGCCGCCGGCCGTCAGTCGAACGAATAAGCCTCGACCTCGGCGAGGTAGCGCGCCCGCAGCGCCTCGTCCGCCTCGTCCCGGTCCAGGAAGGACGCCTCGAAGGAGTTCCGCGCGAGCGTGCGCAGCCGCTCCTGGTCGAGCCCGAGGGCCTCGCGCACGGCGTGGAAGGTGTCGTCGACGTACCCGCCGAAGTAGGCCGGGTCGTCGGAGTTGACCGTGCACATCAGACCGGCGTCCAGCATCCGCGCCAGCGGGTGCTCCTCCAGTACGTCGATGGCGCGCAGCCGGACGTTGGAGAGCGGGCAGAGCGTGAGCGGCACGCGGTCGCGGACCAGGCGCTCCACCAGCTGCGGGTCCTCCATGCAGCGCAGCCCGTGGTCGATGCGCTCGACGCGCAGGACGTCGAGGGCCTCCGTGATGTACGCGGGCGGGCCCTCCTCGCCCGCGTGGGCGACGAGCCGCAGGCCGCGGGCGGCGGCCGCCTCGTACACCTTCTGGAACTTGGCCGGCGGGTGGCCGACCTCGGCGGAGTCGAGGCCGATGCCGATGATCCGGTGGAGGTGGGGCTCGGCGGCCGTCAGGGTCTCGAGGGCGGAGTCGGCGGACTGGTCGCGCAGGAAGCACATGATGAGCCGCGTGGAGATGCCGTGCCGCTCCTCGCTGCGGTCGAGCGCGCGGGACAGGCCCTCGACGACGGTGCCGATGGGGATCCCGCGCGCCGTGTGCGCCTGCGGGTCGAAGAAGATCTCCGCGTGCCGTACGCCCTGTTCGGCGGCGCGGGCGAGGTAGGCGTCCGCGAGCTCCTCGAAGTCGGCCTCGGTGCGCAGCACGGCCATCAGGCTGTAGTAGAGGTTCAGGAAGCTCTGGAGGTCGTCGAAGAGGTAGGCCTTGCGGAGCTCTTCGGTGTCCGCGTAGGGCAGTTCGACGCCGTTGCGCTCGGCGAGCGCGAAGGCGAGCTCGGGTTCGAGGGTGCCTTCGATGTGGAGGTGGAGTTCGGCCTTGGGGATCGGCATGGTGCGGTCTCGCTCAGTTCGGGGGGAGGGGGGTGCGAAGACAGGCTCTCAGGTCCGCTTGGGCAGGGGGACGCGGGTCAGGTCGCGGGCGATGGTGAGTTCACCGTCGAAACCGGCGGCGCGGGCCTGCCGCTCGTAGGCGGACGGGTCGGGGTAGCGCTGGCTGAAGTGGGTGAGCACGAGGTGGCGCACGCCCGCGCCGGCCGCCACGCGGGCGGCCTGCCCCGCGGTCAAGTGGCCGTGGTCGGTGGCGAGCTGCTCGTCCTCGTCGAGGAAGGTCGACTCGATGACGAGCATGTCGCAGCCCTCGGCGAGCGCGTGCACGCCGTCGCAGAGCCGGGTGTCCATCACGAAGGCGAAGCGCTGCCCGCGCCGCACCTCGCTGACCTCGTCGAGGGTGACACCGCCGAGCCTTCCCTCCTTCTGGAGCCGCCCGACGTCGGGGCCCGCGATGCCGTGTTCGGCGAGCAGCCGGGGCAGCATCCGGCGCCCGTCGGGCTCGGTGACGCGGTAGCCGTAGGACTCCACCGGATGGGAGAGCTTCACCGCGTCGAGGGTGTACGAGGGGGTGACGGCGAGCGGCCCGTCCGCGGCGACCGGCGCCTGCGCGAGGCGCACGGTCTCGCGGTAGGCCGTCGCGTACCGCAGGCGCTCGAAGAAGTGCTCGCCGGACGCCGGGTAGTGGGCGGTGACGGGGTGCGGGACCCGGTCGAGGTTGATGCGCTGGATCACCCCGGCCAGGCCCAGGCTGTGGTCACCGTGGAAGTGCGTGACGCAGATGCGGTGCAGGTCGTGGGCGGCGACCCCGGCGCGCAGCATCTGCCGCTGCGTGCCCTCGCCGGGGTCGAACATGATGCCCTGGCCGTCCCAGAGCAGGACGTAGCCGTTGTGGTTGCGGTGCCGGGTGGGGACCTGGCTGGCGGTGCCGAGCACCACCAGTTCTCGTACGGACAAGAGGGGTCGGCTCCGCTATCCGGGAGGCCACTGGAGGCCGCGGCCGCCCAGGACGTGCGCGTGCGCGTGGAAGACGGTCTGGCCCGCGCCGGGTCCCGTGTTGAAGACGATGCGGTAGCTCTCGGCGCCCTCCTGGGCGGCGACGTCGCCCGCCTCGCGCAGCACGTCGGCGGCGATCTGCGGCTCGGCGGCGGCCAGCGACGCGGCGTCCGGGTGGTGGACCCTGGGGATCACCAGGACGTGGGTCGGCGCCTGCGGGTTGATGTCGCGGAAGGCCACGGTCGTCTCGCTCTCGCGCACGACGGTCGCCGGCACCTCCCCCGCGACGATCTTGCAGAACAGGCAGTCGCTCTGTGCTTCGCCCGCCATGGGCCGCCTCCTAGAACGCAACGATCAGTACGTCCGGCATGCTATCGGCCCCGTGCCGAGGGACCGGGACAAGGTCACTGTGCGCCCGGCAGGTCCGGCGCCGCCTTCGCCGGGTGCTCCGCGAGCGCGGCGAGCGCGAGGCGGATCGCCTCGTCCAGCTGCGGGTCGCGGCCCGCCGCGTAGTCGTCCGGCGTGGTCACGACCTCCACGTCGGGCTCGACGCCGTGGTTCTCGACGCGCCACTCCTCGCCCTCCAGCCAGAACGCGTACTTCGGCTGCGTCACCAGCGTCCCGTCGACGAGGTGGAAGCGGCTGTCGATGCCGACGACGCCGCCCCACGTGCGCGTGCCCACCACGGGCCCGATGCCGAGCGCCCTGATCGCGGCGTTGACGATGTCGCCGTCGGAGCCGGAGAACTCGTTGGCGACGGCGACGACGGGGCCGCGCGGCGCGTCCGCGGGGTAGCTGAGGGGGCGCGAGCCCCTGGGCAGGTCCCAGCCGACGACGCGGCGCGCCAGCTTCTCCACGACGAGCTGCGAGGTGTGCCCGCCGCGGTTCTCCCTGACGTCGACGACCAGCCCCTCGCGGGCCACCTCGATGCGCAGGTCGCGGTGGATCTGCGCCCAGCCGGGCGCCTGCATGTCGGGTACGTGGAGGTAGCCGAGGCGGCCGCCCGAGCGTTCGTGGACGTACGCCCGCCGGTCGGCGACCCAGGCGTGGTAGCGCAGCGGCTCCTCGTCGTCGACGGGGATCACCACGGCGTGCCGCGCGTCCCCGCCGCCGGCCGGCGAGATCGTCAGCTCGACGGGCTTGTCGGCGGTGCCCACGAGCAGCGGCCCCGGCCCCGCGACCGGGTCGACGGCCCTGCCGCCCACCTCGACGACCGCGTCGCCGGGGCGGACCGCGACGCCGGGCGCGGCGAGCGGCGAGCGCGCGGCCGGGTCGGAGGTCTCCGAGGGGAGGATCCGGTCGATGCGCCACAGGCCGTCCGCGCCGCGCGAGAGGTCCGCGCCGAGCAGCCCCTGCCGGTGGGCGGTGTGCGCGGCGCCGGGGACGACGTAGGCGTGCGAGGTGCCGAGCTCGCCGTGCACCTCCCACAGCAGGTCGACGAGGTCGTCGTGGGTGGCGACGCGGTCGAGGACGGGGCGGTAGCGCTCCAGGACGGCGTCCCAGTCGACGCCGCCCATGTCGGGCCGCCAGAAGTTGTCCCGCATGAGGCGGCCCGTCTCGTCGTACATCTGGCGCCACTCGGCGGCCGGGTCGACGGTGTGCCGGACCCGGGAGAGGTCGACGGTGATGTTCGAGTCGCTGTCCTCGTCGCCGGAGGCGCGCCGGTCGCCGGGGACGACCTTCAGCTTGCCGTCGGTCCACAGCAGGACCCGCTTGCCGTCGCCGGTGACCGCGAAGTGGTCGGCGTCCGCGGCCAGTTCCTCGACGCGGTGGTGGACGAAGTCGTACCGCTCCAGTTCGGTCCTCGGGTCGGGGTCGTGCGGCGTGGCCCGGGAGGCGCCGAGCACGCCGCGCACCGGGTGGCGCAGCCAGAGCAGGCCGTCCTTGGCGGCGCGCAGCGTGCTGTACCGGGCCGCTTCGACGGGGAAGGGGACGATGCGGTCGGCGAGTCCGTCGAAGTCGATGCGGGTGACGGGCGCGCCCTCGCTGTCGGGCGTCTCGGCGCCCGCGCCGTCCTGGGCCTCGAAGGGCCTGCCGTGCCGCTGTGGGCCGAAGGGCGAGGGCGTGGTCGCCGCGAGCGTGATCAGGTACGGCCGTGAGCCGCCGACGAAGGCGAGGTCGAAGACGTGCGCGTCGTAGACCGGGTCGAAGGCGCGCGCGGAGAGGAAGGCGAGGTGCTTGCCGTCGAGGGTGAACGCGGGCGCGTAGTCGCGGAAGCGCAGCGGGGTCGCCTCGGACACCGACAGGTCGGCGGTGTTGGCGAGCTTGAGCTGGCGCAGCGGCCGGGGCCCGGGGTGCGACCAGGCGAGCCAGGCGGAGTCGGGCGAGAAGACGAGCCCGGTGGCGTCGCCGTCGTCGCTGCGGTCGACCTCGCGGACCTCGCCGCTCTCCCGCTCGACGAGCAGGACCCGGCCGTCGTGCGAGGCGACGGCGGCGCGGGAGCCGTCGGGGGACATGGCGAGCGCGAGGACCCGGCCGAGCTGTCCCGCGGCGAGGCGGCGGGGCGTGGCGCCGGGCGCGGTGCCGGTGGCCGGCGCGAATTCGAGCGCCTCGTCGCCCTCGGCGTCCGTGACCCACACGACGTGTTCCTCGCCCTCCACGCGGAAGGTGCGGGGCAGCCGGGCGCGCACCCCGTGCTCGGCGGCGAGCGCGCGGGCGGGGCCTTCGCGGTGCGTGACCCAGTGCACGGAGCCGCGCACGGAGACGGCGCTGCCGCGTCCGGTGTGGTCGGGCGCGGCGGCGCCGAACCAGCGGGCCGCGGAGACGGGGTGCGGCTGCAAGTCGGTGCGCTGGCCGCCGAGGCGGATGTCCAGGCGGCGCGGTTCGGCCTCCGACAGGTCGTCCAGGAGCCAGAGTTCACCGGCCGACGCGTAGACGACGCGGTTGCCGTCGGTGGCGGCGTGCCGCGCGTAGAACCCGTCGAGCGGGGTGTGCCTGCGCAGGTCGGAGCCGTCGGGCAGGGAGGAGTAGAGGGCGCCCACCCCGTCGTGGTCGGAGAGGAAGGCGATGCGGCCGTCCACCCAGAGCGGGTACTCGATGTTCCCGTCGAGCTCCTCGTGGACCCGTACGAAGGGGGCCGCCTCGTCCCCGTCGGGCCTGCTGATCCACAGCTTCCCCGCGGTGCCGCCCCGGTACCGCTTCCACCAGGCGGCCTCGCGGCCCATCGGGGCGGAGAGCAGCAGGACCTGCCCGTCGGGCCCGTACGCGACGTCGCCGACGATGCCGTACGGCAGGGTGGCGGCGGGTCCGCCGTCGAGCGGCACGGCCCGCGCCCAGGAGCGGCGCAGCGAGGCCTGCCCCACCGTACTGACCGCGAGGACCCGGCCGTCCGGGGTCCAGCCGCGCACGGCGGTCCTCCCGCTCCCCCAGTACGTGAGGCGCTTGGACGCCCCGCCGTCCAGCGGCGCGACGTGCACCTCGGGGGCTCCGTCCCGGGTGGAGGTCCAGGCGACGGTCGTGCCGTCCAGCGATATCCGTGGGTGGTTGACGGGCGTGTCGTCGGCGCTGACCCGCCAGGCGCGTCCCCCGTCGAGGGGCGCGACCCAGACGTCGTCCTCGGCCGTGAAGGTGGTCAACTCGCCGTGGATGTGCGGGAACCGGAGATATGCGGTGTGCGCTGACTCTGTCACGACGTCCACCCTAGGCAGCCGCCGAGTCGGCCGACAGCGGTTTGGATCACTTGCCGGGCAGGCAGTTGCAGGTCGGCCCGGGAGGCGGGTGCGCGGTGACGGTCACGGTGACGGTGGTGGTCGGTGCGGGGCGGGGCTGTTCGTGGGAGGGCTGTGGCCGGTGGGAGACGGCCGGATTGGACGGCTTGCCGCCCCCGCCCCCGCTTCCGTCCCCATTGCCGTCATTGCCGTCGTCCGCGTCGCAGTTGCCCAGCACGTCGACGCGGAACCACTGCTTGCCGCCCACCCGCGCGGTGAGGTTGCCGCGGACGCAGTTCCCGTCGACGACGGAACGCACCCTGCCCTTGATGGTGATGTCCTTGCCGCCGTCGGTCTCGCCCTGGCAGTCCACCTCGGCCACCGCGTCGGACGACGCGGACCTGCCGCGCGGGACGGCCTTGTCGCCGAAGCCGGCGGTACAGCTGAGCCACGCCACGTCGGCGTGCTGCCGCTCCAGCGCCTTGGTGCCCATCTCGTCGGTGGTGAGCGCGATCGAGGAGGTGTTCATCCCCCCGTCCACGGGGTCGCACGCGGTGACGCCGAGCGCGGCGGCGCCGACGAGTGCGACGGCGTACAACGACGTCGTGCGCCGGGTCGCCACGGCCCGGCCGCGTAACCGTCTCCATGCCCCCATAGGCGGCAGAGTGCCACCGCCCGCCCCGGTGCGGTAGACCGCTTGCGGCCATCTGCCCGCTTCGTCAGGCGCGCAGCAGCAGCCACTCCTGAAGCTCCACCAGGTTCCCCTCGGGATCCTTGAGATGCGCCACCCGCATGCGGTCCGTCAGCGGCGCGGGGCCATGGGTGAGCACGGCGCCCCGGCCGGTGATCTCCGCGCAGTACGCGTCCAGGTCGTCGACCCGCAGCACCACCAGTGAGCGGTGGCCGGCCACCGACCCGGCCACCTCGCCGAGCAGCCCGGCCATCATCGCCCGGTCCTGCAGCGCGATGCCCGCGGAGCCCGCGGCGGGGCTGAACTTCTCGTACGGGCCTTCCTCGGCGCCCGACTGGGGCTTGAGGCCGAGGACCTCGCCGTAGAAGCGGTAGCAGGCGGGGAAGTCCGTGACGAGCAGCCGGACCTGAGCGAGTTCCATCAAAGTCTCCAAGGGGGTTCGGTCAGGCCCAGCGGCCCGTACGGCCGAGGAGCAGCGCGGTCGCCGCAGTCCCGGCCGTCGACGTACGCAACACACTGCGCCCCAGCCGGTACGGCTTCGCGCCCGCCCCGGCGAAGGCCGCCAACTCGTCCGGGGACACGCCCCCTTCGGGCCCGACCACCAGGACGATGTGCCCGGCCTTCGGGAGCTCCGCCGTGGCAAGGGGCTCGCTGCCCTCCTCGTGCAGGACGGCCGCGAAGTCGGCGTCCGCGAGGAGGGCGGCGACCTGCTTGGTCGACGCGGCGTCGGCGATCTCGGGGAAGCGGACCCGGCGCGACTGCTTGCCCGCCTCGCGCGCGGTGGCCCGCCACTTGGCGAGGGCCTTGAGGCCGCGCTCGCCCTTCCACTGCGTGATGCAGCGCGAGGCGGTCCACGGCACGACGGCGTCGACGCCGGTCTCCGTCATGGTCTCCACGGCCAGTTCGCCGCGGTCGCCCTTGGGCAGGGCCTGCACGACGGTGATGCGGGGCGACTCCTCGGGCTCCTCGGTCACGGGGTCCACCGTGAGGACCAGCCGGTCCTTGCCCTCGGTGTCGAGGACCACGCACCGCGCCCAGCGCCCCGCGCCGTCGGTCAGCACGACGTCCTCACCGGCGCGCAGCCGCTTCACGGAGACGGCGTGCCGTCCCTCGGGCCCGTCCAGTACGTAGCGTCCGCCGGCGCCCGCGGCGAAGTTCTCGGCGACGAAGACGGGGGCGGTCATGCCGCGCCCTCCGACCCCGACGCCGCCTTCGCCTCGGCCAGCTCGGCGGCGAGCACCTCCACGAGCTGCCCGGCGGGCAGCTCCCGGGCGAGCCGGTGCCCCTGCCCGGCCCAGAGCGCCATGGCCTGGGCGTCACCGGCCTTCGCCGCGGCCTTGCGCAGACCGCTGGTGAGGTGGTGGACCTGCGGGTAGGCGGCGGGGGCGTACGGGCCGTGCTCGCGCATGAAGCGGTTGACGAGGCCACGCGCCGGGCGGCCGGAGAACGCCCGGGTCAGCTCGGTCCGCACGAACAGCGGGTTGGTCATGGCCTGCTTGTGCAGCGGGTTCGCGCCCGACTCGGGGGTGACGAGGAACGCGGTGCCCAGCTGCGCGGCGTCCGCGCCCGCCGCGAGCACCGCGGCGATCTGGGCGCCGCGCATCAGGCCGCCGGCCGCGACGATCGGGATCTGCGCGGTCTCGCGGACCTGCGTGATCAGGGAGAGCAGCCCGATCCCGGCGCCGTCGGCCTCGGGGTTGTCCCGGTGGGTGCCCTGGTGTCCGCCCGCCTCGATGCCCTGCACACACACCGCGTCGGCCCCGGCCCACTGGGCCGTCTGGGCCTCCTCGGCCGTGGTGACGGTGACGACGGTCATGGTGTCGACGCGCGCGAAGGCGTCGAGGACGTCGCGCGTGGGGCAGCCGAAGGTGAAGGAGACGAGCGGCACCGGGTCGTCGAGCAGGATCGCGAGCTTGGCGTCGTACCCGTCGTCACGTCCGCTGTCCGGGTCGCCGAGCTGCGTCTCGTACCAGGACGCCTCGCCGGCGAGCTGGTTGCGGTAGACCTCGACGGCCGCGGCGTCCGCGGTGTCGGGCTGCGGCATGAAGAGATTGACGCCGAAGGGCCGCGAGGTCAGCCCCCGCACCTGTTTGATCTCCTGGTACATCCCGTCGGCGGTCTTGTACCCGGCGGCCAGAAACCCGAGCCCACCGGCCTCGGCGACAGCCGCGGCCAGCTGCGGGCCGGAGGCACCGCCCGCCATGGGGGCCTGCACGATCGGATGGCGGCAGAGATCGGTCAGTGCGGAGCTCATGCACGCATCGTGCCACGCGTCTTGACCCGCACCGAATCGCGTACCCCGCACCTGGCTTTCGCCGCCCCGTCTGGCCCCTGCCCCCGTCGGCGGCTGCGGGCCGCCTGGGGTTGCTCGCGCAGTTCCCCGCGCCCCTGAAAGGGCCGCCACGCGGCCCCCCAGGGGCGCGCGGGCGGTTTTTTAGGGGCGCGGGGAACTGCGCGACCAGCCCCCACGACCCGCGGACGACGACAAAGCCCCCGGCGACGGAACGAACCGTCGCCGGGGGCCGAAGTCACCGCTCCAGGCGCTACCGCCCGTTGAACGCATCCTTGAGCCGGGAGAAAAGCCCCTGCTGCCCCGGCTGGAACTGCCCCGTGGGCCGCTCCTCACCCCGCATCTGCGCCAGCTCCCGCAGCACCCGCTCCTGCTCGGCATCGAGCTTCGTCGGCGTGAGGACCTCGACGTGCACGATGAGGTCTCCGCGACCGCCGCCGCGCAGGTGCGTGATGCCACGGCCGTGCAGCGGGACCGACTGACCGGACTGCGTGCCCGGCCGGATGTCGATCTCCTCCATGCCGTCCAGCGTCTTCAGCGGCACCTTCGTGCCGAGCGCGGCCGCCGTCATCGGGATGGTGACGGTGCAGTGCAGGTCGTCCCCGCGCCGCTGGAAGACCTCGTGCGGCAGCTCGTGGATCTCCACGTACAGGTCGCCCGCGGGGCCGCCGCCGGGGCCGACCTCGCCCTCGCCCGCGAGCTGGATCCGGGTGCCGTTGTCGACACCGGCGGGGATCTTCACGGTGAGCGTCCGCCGCGACCGGATGCGTCCGTCGCCGGCGCACTCGGGGCACGGAGTGGGCACGACCGTGCCGAACCCCTGGCACTGCGGGCACGGCCGCGAGGTCATGACCTGCCCGAGGAAGGACCGCGTGACCTGCGACACCTCACCGCGACCGCGGCACATGTCACAGGTCTGTGCGGACGTCCCCGGCGCGGCACCTTCACCGCTGCAGGTCGTACAGACGACCGCCGTGTCGACCTGGATGTCCTTGGTGGTCCCGAAGGCGGCCTCGTCGAGGTCGATCTCCAGACGGATCATGGCGTCCTGGCCACGGCGCGTGCGCGAGCGCGGCCCGCGCTGCGACGCCGTCCCGAAGAACGCGTCCATGATGTCGGAGAAGTTGCCGAAGCCGCCGGCGCCGAAGCCACCCGCGCCTCCGCCGCCGCCCGCCTGGGACAGCGGGTCTCCGCCGAGGTCGTAGACCTGCTTCTTCTGCGGGTCCGACAACACCTCGTACGCGGCGTTGATCTCCTTGAAGCGCTCCTGAGTCTTCGGATCCGGATTCACGTCCGGGTGAAGCTCTCGCGCAAGCCTGCGGAAGGCCTTCTTGATTTCGTCCTGGGAAGCGTCGCGGCGCACGCCGAGTACGGCGTAATAGTCCGTGGCCACTTACGACTCCGCCAGGATCTGTCCGACGTAACGTGCCACTGCGCGTACTGCTCCCATCGTTCCCGGATAGTCCATGCGGGTCGGTCCGACCACGCCGAGCTTGGCTACTGCCTCGCTGCCCGAACCGTAGCCGACCGAGACCACGGAAGTAGAGCTGAGTCCCTCATGGGCGTTCTCATGACCGATCCGTACGGCCATGCCCGAATCCTGCACCTCCCCAAGCAACTTGAGGAGCACGACCTGCTCCTCAAGGGCTTCGAGAACGGGCCGGATGGTGAGGGGAAAGTCATGTCCGAAGCGGGTGAGATTGGCGGTTCCGCCGATCATCAGCCGCTCCTCGGTCTCTTCGACCAGGGTTTCGAGGAGGGTCGCGAGGACCGTCGAGACGGTGCCGCGGTCCTCGGCCTCGAAGGCCTCCGGCAGGTCCTGCACCAGCTGCGGCACGTCCGCGAAGCGACGGCCCGCGACCCGGCTGTTCAGCCGTGCCCGCAGGTCCGCGAGCGCGCTCTCGCCGAACGGCGCCGGACAGTCGATCATGCGCTGCTCGACCCGGCCGGTGTCCGTGATCAGTACGAGCATCAGCCGCGCGGGAGCCAGCGAGAGCAGCTCCACGTGCCGCACCGTCGACCGCGTGAGCGACGGGTACTGCACCACGGCGACCTGCCGCGTCAGCTGCGCGAGCAGCCGGACCGTGCGCCCCACCACGTCGTCGAGGTCCACGGCGCCGTCGAGGAAATTCTGGATGGCCCGGCGCTCGGGCGCCGTCATCGGCTTGACGCCCGCGAGCTTGTCGACGAACAGCCGATAGCCCTTGTCCGTCGGGATGCGCCCCGCGCTGGTGTGCGGCTGGGCGATGAACCCTTCCTCCTCCAGCGCCGCCATGTCGTTGCGCACGGTGGCCGGTGAGACCCCCAGACGGTGCCGCTCCGTGAGGGCCTTGGAGCCGACGGGCTCCTCCGTCCCGACATAGTCGTGGACGATGGCGCGCAGCACTTCGAGCCTGCGTTCATTCAGCATCGCGCACACCTCCAGCTGTCTTCCGTCACGACGGGCCCCGAACGTTCCCCGAGCCCCCGTCTGGCACTCACCGTGCGGGAGTGCCAGCCTTTCGAAAGGTAAGTGTACGGCCGTCGGGTACGGCCCCGGCAAGGGCGGACCCCTCCGTGTCCTGCCGGGCTCCGGGCAGGACAGGCAGCCGGGCCGAACGCCTCCCGTGGGATAGCGTCACGGTATGGACGTGACGCCGGCATGGGAAGCGGCGGGCTGGGAACGGCTCGCGCCGCACGTGGGGCGGCGCCGCCTGCCCACGTGGGACTGCACGGCGGGGCTCGTCGTCGGCAGCGACGCGGCCCTCATGATCGAGGCCGGGTCGAGCCTGGCCGAGGGCGCGGCCCTGCGCACGCAGGCCCGCGCGATCCTCGGCGGCACCCGCCGGGTCACCCACCTCGCCCTCACCCACCCGCACTTCGACCACGTCCTCGGGGCGGCGGCCTTCGCGGGCGTGGAGGTGTACGGCGCGGTGGGCGTCGAGACGGTTCTCACCGCGGGCCGCGACGAGCTGCGCGCCGACGCGGTACGGCACGGCCTGGACGCGGACGCGGCAGCCGAGGCGGCCGACCTCCTGGTCCACCCGCACCACCTGGTGTGCGGGGAGTGGACGCTCGACCTGGGCGGCGGCCTCCAGGTGCTGCTCGCGAACATCGGGCCCGGGCACTCCGCCCACGACCTGGTGGTCCTGGTGCCGGGCGTCGACGGCGGCCGTGAGGTCGTCTTCTGCGGCGACCTCGTCGAGGAGTCGGGGGCACCGCAGGCGGGCCCGGACGCGGTGCCGACGCGGTGGCCGGCGGCGCTCGACCGGCTCCTGGAGCTCGGGGGCGAGGACGCGCTGTACGTGCCGGGGCACGGTGCGGTGGTCGATGCGGCATTTGTCCGTGCGCAGCGCGCCACACTGGCGGCCCGTTTCGGCGTGTCGTAGGCGGGAGCGGGCCCGTTCTTCCTATCGTCGGCGGAATGCGCCAGTACTCCGCCGATCTCACGCCCCCCTGGAAGAAGCCGAAGCCCGTGCCCGAGGTGGCGGCGGACGCCGGCCTCGTGGTCGAGGAGCTGAGCACCGGCTTCTGCGGAGCGGTGATCCGCTGCGAGAAGACGGCGCAGGGCCCGACAGTGACCCTGGAGGACCGCTTCGGCAAGTGCCGCGTCTTCCCGATGGAGCCGAGCGGATTCCTCCTGGAGGGCCGGCCGGTCACTCTCGTACGTCCCTCGGGCGCCGCACGCGCTCCGGTACGCCCCTCCCGCACCGCGTCCGGCTCGGTGGCCGTCCCGGGGGCGCGGGCCAGGGTCGCCCGCGCGGGGCGCATCTACGTGGAGGGCCGGCACGACGCCGAACTCGTGGAGCGGGTCTGGGGCGACGACCTGCGCGTCGAGGGCGTCGTCGTCGAGTACCTGGAGGGCATCGACGACCTCCCCGCGATCGTCGCCGAGTTCGCCCCCGGCCCCGACGCCCGCCTCGGCGTCCTCGTGGACCACCTCGTCCCCGGCTCCAAGGAGTCCCGCATCGCCGCGGAGGTCACCAGCGCGCACGCCCTGGTGGTCGGCCACCCCTACATCGACGTCTGGGAGGCGGTGAAGCCCGCCTCGGTCGGCATCACCGCCTGGCCCCGGGTCCCGCGCGGCCAGGACTGGAAGACGGGTGTGTGCCGGGCGCTCGGCTGGCCGGAGAACACGGGGGCCGCGTGGCAGCGCATCCTGGGCTCGGTGCGCAGCTACAAGGATCTCGAACCGGCGCTCCTGGGCCGCGTGGAGGAACTGATCGACTTCGTGACCCTGCCCTGAGGGCCGGGGCGCAGGTGGGGTTCAAAGACAGGCTCTGAGGCTGCCCGGGCCGGGAACCGCCCCCGCCCCGCCTCAGTCCACCAGGTCCCGCACCACCGCGTCGGCCAGCAGCCGCCCCCGCAGCGTCAGCACCGCACGCCCCTCGTCGTACGGGGCGGCCTCGAGAAGGCCCTCCCCCAGCGCCCGGCGCGCCGCGGCGAGGCCGGTCTCCTTCAGGAGCGACAGCGGGCAGCCGTCACGCAGCCTGAGCTCCAGCAGGATGCGTTCCACCCGACGGTCCTCGTCGGAGAGCAGCTCGCGCCCGGCGCCGGGCGACCCGCCCCCCGCCAGCGCCCCGGCATACGCGCCGGGATGCTTGACGTTCCACCACCGCACGCCCCCCACATGGCTGTGGGCTCCCGGCCCTGCGCCCCACCAGTCGGCGCCCCGCCAGTACAGCTCGTTGTGCAGGCACCGGCCGCTCTTTGAGGTGGCCCAGTTGGAGACCTCGTACCACTCGAAGCCCGCGCCCCCGAGGACCTCGTCGGCGATGAGGTACCGGTCGGCGTGCACGTCGTCGTCGGTCATCGGCACTTCTCCGCGCCGGATCCGCCGCGCCAGCTGCGTCCCCTCCTCGACGATCAGCGCGTACGCGCTCACGTGGTCGGGCCCGGCGCCGATCGCCGCGTCGAGCGAGGCCCGCCAGTCGTCGTCCGTCTCGCCCGGTGTGCCGTAGATCAGGTCGAGGTTGACGTGCTCGAACCCGGCCGCCCGCGCCTCCGCGACGCAGCGCTCGGGCCGCCCCGGCGTATGCGTGCGGTCAAGGACCTTCAGGACGTGCTGCTTCGCGCTCTGCATGCCGAAGGAGACGCGGTTGAACCCGCCCTCGCGCAGCTCGCTCAGGTACGCCGCGTCGACCGACTCCGGGTTCGCCTCGGTCGTGATCTCCGCGTCGTCGGCGAGCCCGAACTCGTCCCGTACGGCGGCGAGCATCCGTACGAGGTCGCCCGCGGCAAGGAGCGTCGGCGTACCGCCCCCGACGAACACGGTCCGCACCGGCCGCGGGTCGTCGCCGAGGACCTTTCGCGCGAGGCGCACCTCGTCGGTCAGGGTGTCCGCGTAGTTGTCGCGGGAGGCGAGGACGCCGCCGGAGCCGCGCAGCTCGGTGGCCGTGTAGGTGTTGAAGTCGCAGTAGCCGCAGCGCGTGGCGCAGTACGGGACGTGCAGGTAGAAGCCGAGTGGGCGCGAGGCCGCGCCGGCCAGGGCGGACGCGGGCAGCGCGCCGTCCTCGGGCATGGGCTCACCATCGGGCAGTGCGGAAGGCATACCTTCGATTGTCCCCCACCGCCCGGGCCCCCTCGCCCGGCCCGCCTCAGCGCGCCCGCAGCACCAGAAGCGCCAGATCGTCGTCAGGGGGCCGATCCGAGAACTCGTGCACGAGCCGCCGGATCCGCTCCGCCACCAGCCCCGCGTCGAGCCCCGCGCAGCCGGCGAGGGCCTCGGCGAGGCCGTCCCCGTCGTCGAACTGGCTCCGCCCCGAGCGCCGCTCGGTCACGCCGTCCGTGACGCACAGGAGCGTCTCGCCGGCCCGCAGATCGAAGCTCTCGCTGGTGTACGTCTCGTCGTCGACGACCCCGAGCAGCATCTGCGGGGTGGCCGCCTCCCGCACCTCGCCGTCGGGCGACAGGAGGAGCGGCAGCGGGTGGCCCGCGCACGCGATCGTGCAGCGCACTCCCCCTTCGTACGGGACCAGCTCGCCGTACAGGAGGGAGAGGAAGCGCGAGGTGGGACCGTCGGGCGGCACGCCCTGGCCGCCCGCTACCGCGACGACCGCGGCCGCGGCGTCCGCCGCCTCGGTCGCGTCGTCGAGGAGCAGTTGGTTGAGCCGGTCCATGACCTCCGCGACCGCGTACCCCTCGCGGGCCAGGAGGCGCAGCCAGGGGCGGGCGAGGCCGATGACGACGGCCGCCTCCGGGCCCTTGCCCTGGACGTCGCCGAGCGCGAAGCACCAGCGGCCCTCACTGGCGTGGAACACGTCGTAGAAGTCGCCGCCCGGGCCGCCCTTGTCCCGCGGCTCGTACACCAGGCCGCTCTCGACGCCGGGGATCTCCGCGACCTTGCTGGGAAGCAGCCCGCGCTGCAGCACCTGGCTGATGTTGGCCTGGCGCTGATAGCGGCGCGCGGTGCTGATCGCCAGGGCGACGCGGCGGGTGAAGTCCTCGACGAGGCCGGTGACTTCGTCGGCGAACCGGACGAGGCCCGCCCGGCCGATGACGAGGGTGCCGAGCGAGCGGCCGCCCGCGGCCATCCGGTAGGCCAGCGCCGCGCCGGACGAGCCCGCCCCGGCCGCGAGGGCCTCGCCGGGCCAGGGGATGGGGAAGGCGCCCGAGTCCGCCGCCTCGGGCAGCCGCGGTGGCTCCTTCTCCAGGACGCGGCGGAGTTCCTCCATGCGGTGCTCGCTGCTGTGCCAGACGCGGGCGAGGCGCGCGCCGGGGGCGCCCGGGTCGCCGCGCACGGGGCCTTCCGAGCCGTCCTCCAGCCACACCGCGCACCAGTCCGCGAGCCGCGGCACGAGCAGCTGTCCGGCGAGGGCGGCCACCATGTCCTCGTCGAACTGCCCGGCCAGCATCTCGGACGCCTCGGCGAGGAACGTGAGCGCGCCCCTGTTCACCCATTCCATGTCGTGCGGTGTCCTCGTGGGCAGTGGAGCGAGGATCTCGGCGGCGCGCAGCCCGCGCTGGAGCGCCTGTTCGCTCGCGTACGACTCGATCTCGTGGACGGCCTGGACGCCCTCGACGGGCAGCCGGGCCCAGACCGTCTTGGTGCCCGGGCGGTAGGTGATGCCCCAGGACTCGGAGAGGGTCGCGACGAGGTACAGGCCGCGGCCGTACTCGGGGGTGTCACTGGCAGGGCGGGTCTGTTCGCTGCGGACGGCGCGGGAGGGGTGGTGGTCGGAGACCTCGATGACGAGGGCCCCGGTGCTCTCGCCGGGCTCCGCGTCGTCCAGGCGGCAGAGCAGCTCGACGGCCGTGCCCGCGTGCACGACGGCGTTCGTCACCAGTTCGCTGACCAGCAGCACCGAGTCGTCGGCCAGCCGGTCGGTGAATCCCGTGGCCGCGGGCACGCCGAGCTCGGTCCACTCGGCGAGCGCCGCCCGGACGAAGTTACGTGCGGCGGCGGGCGCAAGTGGATTTCCGGGCAGTGATGTACCCACCACGACCGACGGCCCGGGGCGGTCCGGGGCCGGAGCGAAGGAACGGAAGTCGGTCTCCCGTTGCAGCGGAAAGGACCCCACGGTGCGGCTCCTGAGCAGTTCGGCGAATACGCCTCAGGCGACACCGACAGAGTGACAGACTGACCGCGCCCATAAGCACCGAGTTACTGAAGTGGGCCGTTATGAGTGAGAACAGTGCTATGCCTGCGCTTCAAGACGACCGGATTCCGGTCCCCGCGCAGGCCGCCGTGCCCGGTACGGATTCGGCCATGTGCCAGCTTCGCCCGCTCCTCGCCGCCATGCGCGCCGCGCGGGACGGGGACTTCACCAAGGTCACGCCGGTCGGTGAGGGCATAACCGCCGAGCTGTACGTGGTCCTCAACGAGATGCTCGACCGCTCGCTCCACTTCGACGGCGAACTCGTCCGCGTGCGGCGGGAGATCATACGGCACGGCCGGCTGGACGAGCGGTTCGGCGCGAGCCCGGGACAGGGCCGGTGGGCGGCGCGCGTGACGGAGGTCAACACGCTCCTGGACGCGCTGGTCGCCCCGGCGGCGAACGCCACCCGGGTGCTCAACGCGGTGGCGGGCGGCGACCTCACCCAGCGTGTCGACCTGCACGACGGCACCCGCGAGCTGCGGGGTGATCTGCGCCGCCTGGGCCGCGCCGTCAACACGATGGTCGATCAGCTGTCCCTCTTCACGGGTGAAGTCACGCGCGTCGCCCGCGAGGTCGGCACGGAGGGCCGGCTCGGCGGGCGCGCCAAGGTACGAGGACTCTCCGGCAGTTGGCGGGACGTGACGGAGGCCGTCAACACGATGGCGTCCCGCCTCACCGCCCAGGTGCGCGACATCGCCCTCGTCACCACGGCGGTGGCGCAGGGCGACCTGACCCGCACGGTCACCGTCGAGGCGACGGGTGAGCTCCTCGAACTGAAGCTCACCGTGAACACGATGGTGGAACAGCTCTCCGCGTTCGCCGCCGAGGTGACGCGGGTGGCGCGCGAGGTCGGCACGGAGGGCCAGCTGGGCGGCCGCGCCCAGGCCCGGGGCGTGTCGGGCGTGTGGAAGGACCTCACCGACAACGTCAACTTCATGGCGTCGAACCTCACCTCCCAGGTCCGCAACATCGCCCAGGTCACCAC
This sequence comes from Streptomyces sp. NPDC058308, assembly GCF_042880275.1. Classification (NCBI taxonomy): domain Bacteria; kingdom Bacillati; phylum Actinomycetota; class Actinomycetes; order Kitasatosporales; family Streptomycetaceae; genus Streptomyces; species Streptomyces sp. NPDC058308. The sequence goes on along the minus strand of NZ_JBHVZA010000006.1, from coordinate 87,522 downwards.
CGCCGTCGCCAACGGCGACCTGAGCCAGAAGATCACCGTCGACGCCCGGGGCGAGATCCTGGAGCTGAAGTCGACGGTGAACACGATGGTCGACCAGCTGTCCGCCTTCGCCGACGAGGTCACCCGCGTCGCCCGCGAGGTCGGCACGGAAGGCAACCTGGGCGGGCGCGCTCAGGTGCGGGGCGTGTCGGGCGTGTGGAAGGACCTCACCGACAACGTCAACTTCATGGCGGACAACCTCACCTCCCAGGTGCGCAACATCGCGCTCGTCTCGACGGCCGTGGCCCAGGGCGACCTCGGCAAGAAGATCACGGTCGAGGCCAAGGGCGAGATCCTGGAGCTGAAGTCGACGATCAACACGATGGTCGACCAGCTGTCCGCCTTCGCCGACGAGGTCACCCGCGTCGCCCGCGAGGTCGGCACGGAAGGCAACCTCGGCGGCCAGGCGCAGGTCCGGGGCGTGTCCGGCGTGTGGAAGGACCTCACCGACAACGTCAACTTCATGGCGTCGAACCTCACCTCCCAGGTCCGCAACATCGCCCAGGTCACCACCGCCGTCGCCAACGGCGACCTCTCCAAGATGATCACGGTCACCGCGCGCGGGGAGATCCTGGAGCTCAAGGACACCGTCAACACCATGGTGGAGCAGCTGCGCGCCTTCGCCGACGAGGTGACCCGGGTGGCCAGGGAGGTCGGCACGGACGGCCGGCTCGGCGGGCGCGCGCAGGTCCTCGGCGTATCGGGCGTGTGGAAGGACCTCACCGACAACGTCAACTACATGGCGGACAACCTCACAGGGCAGGTCCGCAACATCGCTCAGGTCGCGACCGCCGTGGCCCAGGGCGACCTCTCCAAGAAGATCGACGTGGACGCGCGCGGCGAGATCCTGGAGCTGAAGACCACCATCAACACCATGGTGGACACGCTGTCCTCGTTCTCCTCCGAGGTGACCCGGGTCGCCCGCGAGGTCGGCTCCGAGGGCCAGCTGGGCGGCCAGGCGCGGGTCGAGGGCGTCTACGGCACGTGGAAGCGCCTGACGACGAACGTGAACGAGCTCGCGCTGAACCTCACCACGCAGGTCCGCGCCATCGCCGAGGTCGCCTCCGCCGTCGCCCAGGGCGACATGACCCGCGCCATCACGGTCGAGACGCGCGGCGAGGTCACCGACCTCAAGGACAACATCAACCTGATGGTGTCCAACCTCCGCGAGACCACCCGCGCGAAGGACTGGCTGGAGTCCAACCTCGCCCGGCTCGCCGGTCTGATGCAGGGCCACCGCGACCTGATGGAGGTCGCCGACCTGATCCTGCGCGAGCTGACCCCGCTGGTGAACGCGCAGTACGGCGCGTTCTTCCTCGCCGACCCGGACACGGCGGAGACCCCGGCGCCCACCCAGGTCACCGCCAAGGGCCTCGCCTTCATCGCCGGGTACGGCGCCGCGCAGGGTTCGGTCGTCGACACCGGCGGGATGCCCGCACAGGGCCTGGTGCGGCAGGCGGCCCTGGAGAAGAAGCGGATCCTCGTCGAGGAGGTCCCGCCCGACTACATCAAGATCCATTCGGGGCTCGGCGACGCGGCCCCCGCGACGGTCGTCATCATCCCGATCCTCTTCGAGGACAAGCTGCTCGGCGTCATCGAGCTGGCGACGTTCTCCCGCTTCTCCGACGTCCACCTGGCGTTCTTCGACCAGTTCGTGAACACCATCGGCGTCGCGATCAACACCATCATCGCCAACTCCCGTACGGAGTCCCTGCTCGGCGAGTCGCAGCGCCTCGCCATCCAGCTCCAGGAGCGCTCGGACGAGCTCCAGCGCCAGCAGGCCGAGCTGCGCCGCTCGAACGCGGAGCTCGAGGAGAAGGCCGCTCTGCTCGCCACGAGCTCGCAGTACAAGTCGGAGTTCCTGGCGAACATGTCGCACGAGCTGCGCACCCCGCTCAACTCCCTGCTGATCCTGGCCCGGCTGCTCTCCGACAACCCCGACGAGCACCTCTCCGACCAGGAGGTGCAGTTCGCGACGACCATCCACCGCTCGGGCTCGGACCTGCTCCAGCTCATCAACGACATCCTGGACCTGTCGAAGATCGAGGCGGGCCGGATGGACGTCCGGCCCAAGAAGCTCCCGCTCATCAAGGTCCTGGACTACGTCCACGCGACGTTCCGGCCACTCACCCTCGACCGGGGTCTCGCCTTCGACGTGTCGGTGGGTGACGACGTGCCGCGCGAGATGTTCTCGGACGAGCAGCGTCTGCAGCAGATCCTGCGCAACCTGCTGTCGAACGCGGTCAAGTTCACCTCGGCCGGCAGCGTCGAACTGCGGGTCAGCCGTGTCAGGGCGGCCTCGGGCGACCGGCTCCTCCACGACAACGAAGACCTGCTCTGCTTCGCCGTCAGCGACACCGGTATCGGCATCCCGGCCGAACAACTCCCGGTGATCTTCGAGGCGTTCCAGCAGGCGGACGGCACCACCAACCGCAAGTACGGCGGCACCGGCCTCGGCCTGTCCATCAGCCGCGAGATCGCGGGCCTGCTCGGCGGCCGCATCACGGCGGAGAGCCGCCCCGGCCACGGTTCGACCTTCTCGCTCTACGTCCCCGTGGTGCACCCCGGCCACGGCGCGGCCGCCGTCGCGTACGCCGCCGCACACACCCAGCTGCCCGAACCGACCGAGCAGGCCGCCCTGCGCCCGCACACCACCCTCGAACCCGACGACAGCTGGCCCACCCCCACCAAACTGGAGGAGTGGAAGGAAGGGCGCGCGGGCCGCATACTCCCGGGCCGCCGCGTGCTCATCGTCGACGACGACATCCGCAATGTCTTCGCGCTCACGCACGTGCTGAGCCGCGTCGGCATGCCCGTCCTGTACGCGGAGAACGGCCGTGAGGGCATCGAGACGCTGGAGCGCAATCCGGACGTCGAGCTGGTCCTGATGGACATCATGATGCCGGAGATGGACGGCTACGAAACGATGGCCGCGATCCGTCGCAGCCCCCGCTGGCAGGGACTGCCCATCGTCGCCCTCACCGCCAAGGCCATGCCGGGCGACCGCGAGAAGGCCATCGCGCAGGGCGCCACCGACTACGTACCGAAACCCGTGGACGTGGACCAGCTCCTCGGCGTCGTCTGCTCCCTCCTGGACCCCGAGGGCGCGGACGGCGCCGGGGACGCCACCTCCCCCGACCCACAAGCCGTCGCCACGGAACAGCCCGGCACACCGAAGGAGAAGGCTGTTCCGCCGACACCCGAGTGAGGCACCGTCACCATGAGCGCTGAGGCCACGACCGACAACCGCGCAAGCATCCTCCTTGTCGACGACATGGAGGACAACCTGATGGCACTCGAAGCTGTCCTGGGGTCACTGAACGAGCCGTTGGTCCGCGCCCGTTCGGGGGAGGAGGCGATGAAGGCGATTCTGCGGCAACGATTCGCCGTCATCCTCCTGGACGTCCGCATGCCCGGCATGGACGGCTTCGAGACCGCTTCCAACATCAAACGGCTCGACCAGACGAAGGACGTGCCCATCATCTTCCTGACGGGCACCGACAACGACGCGGGCTACGCCTTCCGCGGCTACGCGACGGGCGCCGCCGACTACCTCACCAAGCCCTTCGACCCGTGGGTGCTGCGCGCCAAGGTCACCGTGTTCCTCGAACTGCACCGCAAGAACCGGCAGTTGGAGCGGATACTGGCCCGTGAGCAGCGCCAGTTCGACGAGCTGGCCGCGCGTCTCTCCGCGATCGAGACCCATATGGCCGCGAGCAGCCTGGGGGACGTTCTGGAGCTGCGCCGCCACGTGACACACATGGAGGAACTGGTGCAGGAAATGCGCCGCGGACGGGACGTCTAGACAGCACGCCCCGTCCGCCGGACAGCACATGTACGGCGCTCCGGGCCCGGCCCGACGGGCTCGGGCCCCGCGCGGGGCCGGTCTCAGGCCTCGCGGGATCCCGCGTACATCTCCTCGATGAGGTGCTTGTACTCCCGCTCGACGACCGGCCGCTTCAGTTTCAGGCTGGGCGTCAGCTCGCCGTGCTCGACGTCCAGGTCGCGCGGCAGGAGCCGGAACTTCTTGATGGTCTGCCAGCGCTGCAGGCCCTCGTTGAGCTCCCGCACATGGCCGTCGATGAGCGCGACCGTGGCCGGGTCGGCGCACACCTCGGCGTACGACTTCCCCTCCTGGCCGTTCTCCTTGGCCCAGTCCAGGATGGCGGGCTCGTCGAGGGCGATGAGCGCGGTGCAGAAGTTCCGGTCGGCGCCGTGCACGAGGATGTTGGAGACGTACGGACACACGGCCTTGAACTGGCCCTCGACCTCGGCGGGCGCGATGTACTTGCCGCCCGACGTCTTGATCAGGTCCTTCTTGCGGTCGGTGATCCGCAGATAGCCGTCGACGGACAGCTCGCCGATGTCCCCGGTGTGGAACCAGCCGTCGGACTCCAGGACCTCGGCCGTCTTCTCCGGAAGCCCGTGGTAGCCCTCCATGATGCCGGGGCCGCGCAGCAGGATCTCGCCGTCGTCGGCGATCCGCACCTCGGTGCCGGGCAGCGGCTTGCCGACGGTGCCGGTGCGGTAGGCCTCACCGGGGTTCACGAAGGAGGCCGCGGAGGACTCGGTCAGGCCGTACCCCTCCAGGATGTGGATGCCGGCACCGGCGAAGAAGTACCCGATCTCCGGCGCGAGCGCGGCGGAGCCGGAGACCGCCGCCCGCAGCCGCCCGCCGAAGGCCTCGCGCAGCTTGGAGTAGACGAGCGCGTCGGCCGTGCGGTGCTTGGCGCGCAGCCCGAAGGGCACCGATGCGGTGCCGGTCCTGCGGAAGTTGTCCTGGCTGACCTTCGCGTACTCGCGGGAGACCTCGGCGGCCCACTGGAAGATCTTGTACTTGGCCCCGCCGCCGGCCCGCGCCTTGGCCGCGACGCCGTTGTAGACCTTCTCGAAGATGCGCGGCACGGCGGCCATGTACGTAGGCTGCACCACCGGAAGATTCTCGATGATCTTGTCCACGCGGCCGTCCACCGCGGTGACGTGCCCGAGCTCGATCTGCCCGGAGGTCAGCACCTTGCCGAAGACGTGCGCGAGCGGCAGCCACAGGTACTGCACGTCGTCCGGGCCGAGCAGCCCGGTCGACGCGATGGCTTTGGCCATGTACGACCAGTTGTCCTGCGGAAGGCGCACGCCCTTGGGCTTGCCGGTGGTGCCGGAGGTGTAGATGATCGTGGCGAGCTGACCGGCGGTGATCGCCGCGATCCGCTCCTTGATCAGCTGGGGGTTCTTCTCCAGGTGCGCGGCGCCGCGGGCCTCCAGGTCGGCGAGCGTGAGCACCCAGCCCTCGGGGTCTCCCTCGGCGGGCGCCGCGCCCTCGGCGTCAAGGACCACGACGTGCCGCAGCTCCGGCAGGTCGGCCCGCTTCGCCCGCGCCTTGGCGAGCTGCGCGGCGTCCTCCGCGATCAGCACCCGGCTGCCGGAGTCGGCCAGGATGTACGCCGACTCCTCGGCGTTGGTCTGCGGGTACACCGTCGTGGTGGCCGCGCCCGCGCACATGATGCCGAGGTCGGCGAGGATCCACTCGACGCGCGTGGAGGAGGCGAGGGCGACGCGGTCCTCGGACTCCAGGCCCAGCTCGATCAGGCCCGCCGCGATGGCGTGCACGCGGTCGGCGGCCTGCGACCAGCTGAGCGACTTCCACTCGTCGGGCCCCTCGCCGGAGGCGGCCGGGACGGGGTAGCGATAGGCCTCGGCGTCCGGAGTGGCCGCCACGCGCTCCACGAAGAGATGCGCCACGGAGGGCGGACGGTTCTCGATCAAGGTCTGTGTGTCGCTCACGACATCCTCCGGGCCCACGACAGTGCGGCGAACTGGCTGGCGGCTGCTTCTTACGTCTGCTTCTCGGATCTGCGTCTTGCTCTGCTCTGATGCCCCTGCGGCTACTTGTTTAACTTGCGAGTAACCTACGAGTGGTGATCAGAGTAGAGCTCCGACGCCCGGCGCGTAAGGGGCAGCTGCCTGTCACTTTCTACAGACACCCATACGGAACGGGCCCGCCGCCCGAAAGCGCCGCGGGCCCCTTCTCGCGTGCCGTGACCAGGGTGGCGGCCGCGTCCGGACGCCGCGGAGTGTGACGCGAAAGGCGCCCGTCCGGGGATCGGACGGGCGCCCTGTGCGCGGTGCGGGGTGCCACCGGTGCGACCCGGTGCACCCGACGGGTGGGAACGGCCGCTACTTCTTGGCCTTGCCGCCGCCACCGCTGTCGTCGCTGGAGAGCACGGCGATGAAGGCTTCCTGCGGCACCTCGACGGAGCCGACCATCTTCATCCGCTTCTTGCCCTCCTTCTGCTTCTCGAGGAGCTTGCGCTTACGGGAGATGTCACCGCCGTAGCACTTGGCGAGGACGTCCTTGCGGATGGCGCGGATGGTCTCGCGGGCGATGACCCGGGAGCCGATCGCGGCCTGGACGGGCACCTCGAAGGCCTGTCGCGGGATGAGCTCGCGCAGCTTGGCGACGAGCCGCACGCCGTACGCGTACGCCTGGTCCTTGTGCGTGACCGCCGAGAACGCGTCGACCTTGTCGCCGTGGAGCAGGATGTCGACCTTGACGAGCTGGGCGGACTGCTCGCCGGTGGGCTCGTAGTCCAGCGAGGCGTAACCCCGCGTCTTGGACTTCAGCTGGTCGAAGAAGTCGAAGACGATCTCCGCGAGGGGCAGCGTGTAGCGGATCTCCACGCGGTCCTCGGAGAGGTAGTCCATGCCGAGCATGACGCCGCGCCGGTTCTGGCACAGCTCCATGATCGAACCGATGAACTCGCTGGGCGCGAGGATCGTGGCGCGCACGACCGGCTCGTACACCTCGTCGATCTTGCCCTCGGGGAATTCACTCGGGTTGGTGACCGTGTGCTCGGTACCGTCCTCCATGATCACGCGGTAGACCACGTTGGGGGCGGTGGCGATCAGGTCGAGCCCGAACTCGCGCTCCAGGCGCTCGCGGATCACGTCGAGGTGCAGCAGACCCAGGAAGCCGACGCGGAAGCCGAAGCCGAGCGCGGCCGAGGTCTCCGGCTCGTAGACCAGCGCGGCGTCGTTGAGCTGCAGCTTGTCGAGGGCCTCGCGCAGGTCGGGGTACTCCGAGCCGTCCAGCGGATAGAGACCCGAGAAGACCATCGGCTTCGGGTCCTTGTATCCGCCCAGGGCCTCGGTCGCGCCCTTGCTCAGGGAGGTGATCGTGTCACCGACCTTGGACTGCCGGACGTCCTTCACGCCGGTGATGATGTAGCCCACCTCACCGACGCCGATGCCGTCGGCCGGGGTCATCTCAGGAGATGAGACACCGATCTCAAGGAGCTCGTGCGTGGCGCCGGTGGACATCATCCGGATCCGCTCGCGCTTGTTGAGCTGGCCGTCGACGACTCGTACGTACGTGACGACGCCGCGGTAGGAGTCGTAGACCGAGTCGAAGATCATCGCGCGCGCCGGGGCGTCCTTGACGCCCACCGGCGGCGGGATCTCGGCGACGACCTTGTCGAGCAGCGCCTCGACGCCCATGCCGGTCTTCGCGGAGACCTTCAGGACGTCCTCGGGCTCACAGCCGATGAGGTTGGCGAGCTCCTCGGAGAACTTCTCCGGCTGGGCGGCCGGCAGGTCGATCTTGTTCAGTACGGGGATGATCTTGAGGTCGTTCTCCATCGCCAGGTAGAGGTTGGCGAGAGTCTGCGCCTCGATGCCCTGAGCCGCGTCGACCAGGAGGATCGTGCCCTCGCAGGCCGCGAGCGAACGCGAGACTTCATAGGTGAAGTCCACGTGGCCCGGGGTGTCGATCATGTTGAGGATGTGGGTCCTGCTCTGGTCCGGGCCCTCGCTCGGGGCCCAGGGCAGACGCACCGCCTGGGACTTGATCGTGATGCCGCGCTCGCGCTCGATGTCCATGCGGTCGAGGTACTGAGCACGCATCTGCCGCTGCTCCACCACGCCGGTGAGCTGCAGCATGCGGTCGGCGAGCGTGGACTTGCCGTGGTCGATGTGCGCGATGATGCAGAAATTGCGGATCAGCGCCGGATCGGTACGGCTCGGCTCGGGCACATTTTTAGGGGTCGCGGGCACGCAGGGTCCTGTCTCTTGAGGCGCCTGTCGCCTCGGGTCGGATCTATACGTAGGTTCCATCGTCCCATGGGTGGAGCACTGCGCTCGGTTTGGGCCGGTCCGACGGCGGCTGGTACCGTGGACAGCTGTGTCTCGTAGCCCTCTCAAGCGTCGAGGCGCGTGTCATAACACTCATCTGCAGTACCTCTGCAGTACCTGAACCTGAAAAGGCTCTTTCGTGGCGAACATCAAGTCCCAGATCAAGCGGATCAAGACCAACGAGAAGGCGCGTCAGCGCAACAAGGCGGTCAAGTCTTCCCTGAAGACGGCGATCCGCAAGGCCCGCGAGGCCGTTGCCGCCGGTGACGCCCAGAAGGCTGCCGAGCTCACGCGTGAGGCCACGCGCCAGCTCGACAAGGCTGTCTCCAAGGGTGTCATCCACAAGAACCAGGCCGCCAACAAGAAGTCGGCGCTTGCGACGAAGGCCGCGTCCCTCAAGGGCTGAAGCCTTTGCCCCGGTTCGCCGGGGCGCTGATCAATCCTTCCCGCGAGGGTAATTCGAGCCCTCTACCTCGAATCGCGGACAGACCACGCAGTACGCCACGCTGCGATGATGCCCCCGGCCCACTCCGGGGGCATCGCTGTGTCCGGGGCCGTGCTGTGGCCGGGGGCCGTGCTGTGGTTGGCGTGGTGTTGTTCCGGGGCGCGGCTCGGTGCGGGGCGGCTCGGTGCGGGGCGGCTCGGTGCCGGTCAGGGGCGCGGGGAACTGCGCGACGAGCCACGACGCACCCGCAGACGGGCGAACACGGCATGCCCCCAGGGGCGCGGGGAACTGCGCGACGAGCCACGACGCACCCGCAGACGGGCGAACACGGCATGCCCCCAGGGGCGCGGGGAACTGCGCGACCAGCCACAACGCACCCGCACACGGGCGGACACGGAACCTGAACCCGCCATGGATCCACCGGCCGGTGGACACCGCGAAAGCTCAGCGACGCGACCTCGCCGCACGGGCGACAGCCACGACCGCCTTCTCCAGCGCGTACTCGGGATCGTCACCGCCCCCCTTGACCCCCGCGTCAGCCGCCGCGACCGCGGTCAGCGCCGCGGCCACGCCGTCCGGGGTCCAGCCACGCATCTGCTGCCGCACCCTGTCGATCTTCCAGGGCGGCATGCCCAGCTCACGGGCGAGGTCGGCGGGACGCCCTCCGCGCGCGGAGGAGAGCTTGCCGATCGCCCGGACACCCTGCGCGAGGGCGCTGGTGATCATGACGGGGGCGACACCGGTCGACAGCGACCAGCGCAACGCTTCGAGCGCCTCGGCCGCCCGGCCCTCCACGGCCCGGTCCGCCACAGTGAAGCTGGAGGCCTCCGCCCGCCCCGTGTAGTACCGCCCGACGACCTCTTCGTCGATCGTGCCCTCGACGTCCGCCGTCAGCTGGGAGACCGCGGAGGCCAGCTCCCGCAGATCGCTGCCGATCGAGTCGACCAGCGCCTGGCACGCCTCGGGGGTCGCCGACCTGCCCAGGACGCGGAACTCGCTCCGCACGAACGAAAGCCGGTCCGCGGGCTTGGTCATCTTCGGGCAGGCGACCTCGCGGGCCCCCGCCTTGCGCGCGGCGTCGAGCAGGCCCTTGCCCTTGGCGCCGCCCGCGTGCAGCAGGACGAGCGTGATCTCCTCGGCGGGCGACCCGAGATACGCCTTGACGTCCTTGATCGTGTCCGCCGACAGATCCTGCGCGTTCCGCACGACGACGACCTTGCGTTCGGCGAAGAGCGACGGGCTGGTCAGCTCGAGGAGCGTGCCGGGCTGCAACTGGTCGGAGGTGAGGTCGCGCACGTCCGTGTCCGCGTCGGCCGCCCGGGCGGCCGCGACCACCTGCTGCACGGCGCGGTCGAGGAGCAGGTCCTCCTGCCCCACGGCGAGCGTGAGGGGAGCGAGCGGATCGTCGTTTGCTGTCTTCCTGGCCATCGCGGACCAGCATCCCACGCGGCACTGACAGCCCGCCCCGCACGGCCCGCCCCGTGCCGTGCGGCCCCGCCCCATGTCGGAGAATGGGCTCGTGACCGACGTACGACATGTCCTTGTCCTGCCCGACCGCGACGCCGCCGAGGTGGTGGCGGAAGAGCTTCCCGACCGTTTCGGCGTGGCCGAGGAGCCGCAGCTCGTCCGGGACGCGCTGGCCGGTGAGGACGACGCCGAGGACGCCCAGTGGCTGGTCGTGGTCGAGGACCCCGAGTCCCGCCTCGACCCGGCCGCGCTCGACGCCCTCGCGGCCGAACACGAGGGCTGGCTGGAAGCTCCGTAGCGGACGCCGCGGCGGGGCGGCGGGGCGGCGGGGCGGCCCACGGTCGTCCACGGCCGGAGGCGGTCAGCTCTTGGGAATGACCTGGATGTCGAGGTCGATCGTGATGCTGTGTCCGACGGCCGCGATGCCGCGCGCGAGCATCGTCTGCCACGTGATCGTGAAGTCGTCGCGGTGCAGCTCGGTACTGGCGCGGCAGGCCACGCGGGTCTCGCCCTGGAGCCCCTTGCCGACCCCGAGGTACTCCGTGTCGAGCGTGACCGTGCGCGTCACCCCGTGCAACGTCAGGCCGCCGGATATCGCCCAGCGGCTGCCGCCCTTGTGCACAAAGCGCTCGCTGTAGAACTCCATCGTGGGGAAGCGCGCCACATCGAGGAAGTCACCGGAGCGCAGATGGTCGTCGCGCATCGCGACCGCCGTGTCGATGGACGCCGCGTCGATGACGACGTGCATCGCGGAGTCCTCCATCCGCTCGCCCATCCGTATCGCACCCGCGAAGGTGTTGAACCGGCCGCGGATACGCGCGAGCCCGATGTGGCGGGCCGTGAAGCCGACCGAGGAGTGCAGGGGGTCGATCTCCCAGTCGCCGGGCTCGGGCAACGCCGGAGGCTGGGCGACCTGGAGCATGACGTCACCGATCGAGGCGTGCGCGTTCTCCCCCACCGTGGCGCTCGCCCGGTACGGGGTGAACCCCTCCGCGGAGACCGCGAGCCGGTACTCCCCGGCCGGGACCGCAGTGACGAACGAGCCGTACGGGTCCGTGCCCCCGCTCACGATCTTGCGCCCCATGGCGTCACTGACCGCGAACTCGGCGTTCCGCACGGGTTCATTGACCGGGTCGAGCACCCGGCAGCTGAGTACTCCCGCACTCGACGGAACCGTGAGCGCCGACAAGGGCCCCGTCCGTCCGGCCCGATTCATACGGTTTCCCAGCCAACGGCCGAACACCCTGCGACACATCCCCGCGATACTTGACAACATCTGCAAACTGCAACGAATAGGCATTCGATCACCGTTGCGGCTTTAGGCGCAACACGGACCCAGATCACGGGAATGCTGGCGTTGCGCTGGAAGTGTCGCGAGTAACCCGAATTGCTCACCACCACCTTTCTGTTCAGGCCGGTCAGTGTCCGGTCCGTGACCGGTCAGTCTCCGGTCAGGCCAGCTCGGAGAGGGGGTTCCCCGCGGTAGCCCGTGCTCCGGAGGCAGGGCGGCAGCGGGGAGGCCTGAGGCGCGGCGGCCAGCGAGTAGGCCTTGAGGCGCGGCGGCCAGCGAGTAGGCCTTGAGGCGCGGCGACCCCGGGGGGCGAGGGCCGGGGTCTTAGGGCGGCCGGGTGGCCACTTCGAGCCGTGGTGCCGACCGCCGTCCCGATGCCACCACCGCGATCGCGCCCTTCGTGTCCGTGCGCAGCACCTCCGCTCCCCCGGCCCGCAGCGCCGCGAGCGTGACGGGCGAGGGATGTCCGTACGAGTTGTCGGCGCCGCAAGAGACGAGCGCCAGGCGCGGGGCCGCCCTGCGCAAGAGCTCCGGATCCTGCCGGGCCGAGCCGTGGTGGGCGACCTTGAGCACGTCCACCGAGGTGAGCGAAGCGGCTGCCGGGGTGCGCAGCAGGGCCCGCTGAGCGGGCGGTTCGAGGTCCCCGAGAAGCAACAGGGTCAGTCCGCCCGTCCGCACGAGCAACGTCACACTCGCGTCATTCGGCCCGTCGGGCCGCGGCACCGGTACAACCGACGGTCCAGGCGGCTTCGGTCGCCCTGCTGGGCCTGGTGCGCCCGGTGAGCCGCTTACTGGGCTTGGTGAGCCCGGAGAGCCCGGAGGCCCCGGAGAGCCCGCGGAGCCAGGAGAGCCCGGAGAGCCCGGGAAGCCTGCCAGCCCCGCTGGGCCTCCCGAGCCTGGTGACGGCTCTGACGGTCCCAGCGGCCAGAGCACCTGCCAGTCCAGCGGGCCCGCCCTGCGCCGCTCCCCCGCCTCGGCCCGGGTCACCGGAACACGCGCGGCCGCCGCCTGCTCCCGCACGAACTCGGCCTGCCCCGGCGGCTCCTGGAACCCCGTCGTCTGGATCACCCCCACCTCCCGCCCCCGCAACACCCCCGGCAGCCCCGCGACATGATCGGCGTGAAAGTGGGTGAGCAGGATCAGGGGCACACGCGTGATCCCGAGCGAACGCAGGCACCGGTCGACCGCCACCGGATCAGGCCCCGCGTCGACCACCACCCCCGCCCCCTCACCCGCGGCGAGCACCATGGCATCGCCCTGCCCGACATCGCACATCACCAGACGCCACCCCGGAGGCGGCCAGCCCGCGATCACCCGTGTGACGGGCGGAGGCTGAACGACCACCAGGAAGAGCAGGACAGCACAGGCCACGATCAGCCACGGGTGCCGCACGAACCTTCGCCCCACCAGGACAACGGCCGCCGTGACGAGCGCGAGCAGGAAGCCTCCGCCCCAGCCGCCCGGCCAGTCGACCCCGCTCCCGGGAAGCGCCGCCCCTGTGCGGGCAACCCCCGCGATCCACCCAGCGGGCCAGCTCGCAGCCCAGGCCAACCCTTGGGCCACCGGCATCGCGACCGGTGCTACGGCAAGCGCCGCGAAACCGAGCACGGTGACAGGCGCGACGGCGAACTCCGCGACGAGATTGCACGGCACCGCGACCAGGCTCACCCGGGCCGCCAGGACGGCGACGACGGGCGCACACACCACCTGCGCCGCGGCCGCTGCCGCCAGCGCGTCGGCCAACCGCGGCGGCACGCCTCGCCCGCGCAGCGCGGCGCCCCAGCGAGGCGCGAGGGTGAGCAGCGCACCGGTCGCGAGTACGGAGAGCGCGAAGCCGTAACTCCGGGCCAGCCACGGGTCGTACAGGACCAGCAGCAGGACCGCCGTGGCCAGCGCCGGGATGAGGGATCTGCGTCGGCCGGTGGCGAGGGCGAGGAGCACGATCAGTCCGCAGGCCGCGGCCCGCAGCACGCTCGGGTCGGGCCGACAGACGATCACGAACCCGAGCGTGAGCGCTCCGCCGAGCAGCGCCGTCGCACGGAGCGAAAGGCCCAACTTGGGTGCCAAGCCGCGCCGTTCGACCCGTTGGGCAGTGCCCTGCGGCCCGATGAGCAGGACGAGCACGAGCGTGAGGTTCGCCCCGCTGACAGCGAGCAGATGCGTGAGGTCGGTCGCCCGGAAGGCCTGGTCCAGTTCGGCCGGAACACGCGAGGTGTCCCCGATGACGAGACCAGGGATGAGCGCCCGCGCATCGGCCGGCAATCCATCCGTGGCCGCACGCAGGCCGCCGCGCAGCCTCCCGGCCAGCCGCTGCGTACCGGACGGGACTCCGACCACCCGCGGCACCCGCTCACCGGACACCCTGAGCACCGCGGCCACCCTGTCCCCCTCCGGCAACGGCGGGGCCAGCCGGGCCTGCACCCTCAGCCGGGTCGACGGCAACAGCCTGAGCCAGGCGCCATCGGGCCCGGGGCCCTGATCGGACTCGGCCCCCTGCTCCCCAGCCTCCCCAGCCGCCCCGCCTGGACCGCCGCCTGAAGCCCCTGCCCACGAGCGCGGGGGCCCCGGGGGATGCAACGACCCCGGTGAACCCCGAGAAGCCGCGCCCTTCGCCGAGCCCGCCGTCTCCCCTCTCACCACGACCAGGACCGGAGTGCGCGTCACCGTCGACGCACCGTCCGCCTCCGTGACGCGGACCGCCTCGGCGTCCAGGACGACAGCGGGCGGCATCGTGTGCGCCCCGGCGACCCGGGGCCGGGTGCGCCGAGGGTCGGAGGTAACCTCCAACTCGACCTCCACCTGGGCATATTCACGTGCCAGCCCAGGAATCGGCCCCCGGCGCAGATCCGCCCCGTGCAGCGCCGCGGAGCCCGCCGCCCCGGCCACGCAGAGCAGAACCGCCGCCACCGAAAGCCGCCCCCACTGCCGCTGCCCCGGCACCTGCCCGTGCCACCCACGGCTCTGCGGCCTCCTCTCGCCGCCCGGCACTCGCCCGCGGGCCGTCCACGTCACCAGTAGGACTCCGGCCACCAGCACACACCCCGCCACCGTGATCACCGCCCACCGGGCCGGGGCGTCCAGCATCAGGGCGGCCGCGGCCCATGCCGCGAGAGCGGGCGGCACGAGACGGAGGTCGGCGGGGCCCTCCTGCCGGGGGTGCGAGGCGCCGAGGCGGTGGCCCGACGCGAGGTGAACCGCCGCGCGCGTCATGGCCGTACGAGATCTTGCAGATCGGCGAATCGCCGCTCGCCGATGCCGTTGACCTCGCGGAGCTCCTCGACCGAGCGGAATCCACCGTGCTCGGCGCGGTAGTCGAGGATGTGCTGGGCCAACACGGGCCCGACACCCGGCAGTTGGTCGAGCTGCTCGGCCGTCGCCGTGTTCAGCCCGATCGGACCGGTGGCGGCGACACCTCCTGCGCCTCCTCCCGCGCCTCCACCCGCGCCACCTGCCGCCCCTGCTGAACCGGCGCCCGCTCCGGCACCCCCTCCGCCGGCCCCGGCCGCCGTCGCGGGCCCGCCCACGACCACCTGCTCACCGTCCACGAGGAACCGCGCGCGATTGAGCCCCTCCGTCGCTGTGCCCGGTCGGACCCCACCGGCGGCCCGCAGGGCGTCGGCCACCCGCGACCCGGCAGGAAGCCGGCGCACCCCCGGGTGACGGACCTTTCCGCTGACGTCCACGACGATCTTGGTCGCGGCCCCGCCACCGGCCGCCGCACCGCCCGGCCCGCCCTGACCCGCCGCCTGCGCCGAAGGTCCCGGCGAGGGAGCCGGTTCCGCGCCCCGTCCGGCGGCGGAGCCCGCCTCACGCACCACGTCGGGCGGCCGCACGGGCTGAGCCCTGCCCGTCCAGAAGTGCTGAGCGGCGAAGACCGCGGCGACGAGGAGGACCACGGCGAGTGCGGTGACGCCGCGCCGTTCGAGACCGCACCGCGTCTGCAGCCACCACGGCAATCGGTCCCGCACGGCGAGTCCGACCCGCTCCCGCCTCGAGGGCGGTCCCGGCTGCACCTCCGCGTCCACATCCGCATGCGCGTCCAGATCCGCGTGCGTGTCCAGACCCGCATGCGTGTCCGGAGCGTTCCCCTCCGCGTCCGCCTCGGCTTCCCGCGCCCACCCGGGCACAGGCACGCGCGGCTCACGCACGCGCGGCACAGACCCGCCCCCGACGGAACCGCCGACAGCCGAGCCGCCCCCCTCCACCAGCGCCGCATCGGCAGCCGCCACACCCCACCGCGGCGAGCGCGGCAACGACCCTGACGAAGCCGGTAGCCGAGCTTCCGACCGCCCCTGCGACCGCGACTCCGCTCCCACCCGCGCCCGCGCCCCCGGCCCCGGCCCCGGCCCCGTCCCCGTCCCCGTCCCCGGCTCCGGCTCCGGCTCCGGCTCCACGAAAAGCCTCTCCGCCCGCAGCCGCACCGCCTCCGCGTCCGCCCTCGTCCCCGCCGACGCGCGTCTGCGCCGCGCCCGCCCGCGGGCCTCGCGGTGGCTCACGCGGCCGTCGGATGTGGGGCCGCGGCCGGGCCCGCTCGTTGCGGAAGGTGTCCGGGAAAGTGATCGAAGTGCCATGCCGACGACGTTAGGCACCGTCGGCCAAAGTTGTTGATCTTGGTCAATTCCCGTGGATTACCCGGCAGTTGTGGATAACTCCGTCACCCACACGGGGCACACTCGTCGCCCCGCGCCGCCCGGCACCTCGCCCACCACGCACCAACCCTCACCGAGGTGAGACCACAGCCCCCAGCAGCCCCGGCCCCGTGTGCGCGCCGATCACCGCGCCGACCTCGCTGACATGCAGCTCCCCGAGGCCCGGCACCCGCTCCCTGAGGCGGTCGGCGAGCGCCTCCGCCCGCTCCGGCGCCGCGAGATGGTGCACGGCGATGTCGACCTGGCCGGCGCCGGCCCGCTCGACCACGATCTCCTCGAGCCGGGCGATCGCCTTCGACGCCGTCCGCACCTTCTCCAGCATGTCGATGCGGCCGTCGTCCAGCTTCAGCAGCGGCTTCACGGCGAGTGCGGAGCCCAGCAGCGCCTGTGCGGCGCCGATGCGGCCGCCCCTGCGCAGATAGTCGAGGGTGTCGACGTAGAAGTACGCGGACGTGCCGGCTGCCCGCTTCTCCGCGGCCGCCACCGCCTCCTCCACGGAGTCGCCCGCCTCCACGGCCTGGGCCGCTTCCAGGGCGCAGAAGCCGAGGGCCATCGCGACCATGCCGGTGTCCACCACCCGTACCGGCACCGGCGCCTCCTTCGCGGCGAGGACCGCGGCGTCGTACGTACCGGAGAACTCGGCGGAGAGGTGCAGCGAGACGATCGCCGTGGCGCCCGCCTCCACGGCCTTGCGGTAGACCTGCGCGAAGACTTCGGGGCTCGGCCGGGACGTGGTCACCGACTTCCGCTTCTGCAGCGCCAGCGCGAGCGAGCGGGCCGAGATCTCGGTGCCCTCCTCCAGCGCCTGGTCCCCCAGGACCACGGTCAGAGGCACCGCGGTGATGCCGTGCCGCTCCATCGTCCGCTGCGGCAGGTAGGCCGTTGAATCCGTGACGATCGCGACATGGCGGGACATGAGCTGGAGATTACCTGTCTGTGCTGTCGGGTGGCAGCCCGGCCCCTGTTGCGACCCTGGCGGGGAGCAGCCCGTTCCGGGGGAGGGACTCGGTGCCACCGGTCGTATCAGGTCGTGCTCTCGGGCTTGGTCTTCTTCTCCCACGGATACGCGGCCCTCGCGGCGGGCGGGGTGATCGCGTGCCGCGTCGGTTCCTGGGCCGCCTTCCGGTCGGCCCCGGACGGCTCGGTCCAGGTCTGCTCGGCGTCCCGGCCCGTTTCCGGGGCCGGCTCGGGCCAGGGGGGCGGGGTCTGCGCAGGCGACGGCTCCGTCGTCCAGTGCCGCAGGGCGCCCGCCTCCATGTCGATCTGGGTGCTCAGCGAGTCCAGGTCGTCGCCCGCGAACCGGCGGGCCCGGTCGCGTGCGGACCAGCGCAGCGAGTCGGCCGCCTTGGTGATCTGCGTCGTGCGCTCCCGAAGGTCGGGCAGGCGCGCGGCCAGAGCGGCCTTGTCCGGGTCGCGCTCCAGGCGCCGGAGCTCGTCGTCCAGCTCGTGCCCGTGGGTGCTGAGCCGGTCGAAGAGACTCAGCGTCTCCTTCAGGGAGGCGTCGGCGGCGGCGCCCGCGTGCAGGACGTCCTGCGTGGCACGCATGGACGAGCGCAACGAGAGCCGCAGCTGGGCCAGTTCGGCGGCCGTGCCGACCTGCGCGAAGCTCTTCGCCCGCAGCGTGGTGTCCTCCACCGTCCGGCGGGCCTCCAGGATGGTGCGGTCCACGCCTCGCTTGGCGGCGCGGACGACCTTCACCGTCGCGTACACCCCGAGGACCAAGAACAGCACGACCAGCAGCGCCACGATTGCGCCCACGGCTTCCATGACGCTCCTCTCCGCATCCCGTCCGTTCCAGTGACTCCTTCCACCGTAAACGGAGAAGGCAGGCCGGGGGTTCCAGCGGAACCCCCAACCTGCCCGTAGGGGAAGTCCCCTATGCACCTGCCCGGCCGTGCAGTTGCCCGACGGCTACGCGGGAACGATGTTCACCAGCTTCGGCGCCCGCACGATCACCTTGCGGATCCCGGCGCCGTCCAGCGCGGCCACGACCTTCTCGTCGGCCAGCGCCACCTTCTCCAGCTCGGCGTCGGAGATCGACGGCGAGACCTCCAGGCGCGCCTTGACCTTGCCCTTGATCTGCACGACGCAGGTCACGGACTCGTCCACGACGTACGCCGGGTCCGCGACCGGGAAGTCCCGGTGGACGACCGAGTCGGTGTGGCCCAGCTTGCGCCACAGCTCCTCGGCGATGTGCGGGGCCAGCGGCGCGATCAGCAGCACCAGGCGCTCCGCGACGGACCTCGGCACCGGGCCGCCCACCTTCGTCAGGTGGTTGTTCAGCTCGGTGATCTTGGCGATGGCGGTGTTGAACCGCATGCCGTCCAGGTCCTGGCGGACGCCGTCGATCGCCTTGTGCAGGGCGCGCAGGGTGCTCTCGTCGATGTCGGCCTCGGCGACGTCCGCAACGGTGACCTCACCGGTCGACTCGTCAATGATCAGGCGCCACAGCCGCTGCAGCAGGCGGTACTGGCCGACGACCGCGCGCGTGTCCCAGGGGCGGGAGACGTCCAGGGGGCCCATCGCCATCTCGTACAGGCGCAGGGTGTCCGCGCCGTACTCGTCGCAGATCTCGTCCGGCGTGACGGCATTCTTCAGGGACTTGCCCATCTTGCCCAGCTCGCGCTTGACCGGCTCGCCCTCGAAGAAGAACTTTCCGTCGCGCTCCTCGACCTCGGTGGCGGGCACCGGGAAGCCGCGGCTGTCCCGGTAGACGTAGGCCTGGATCATGCCCTGGTTGTACAGCTTGTGGAACGGCTCGGCCGACGAGATGTGGCCCAGGTCGAACAGGACCTTCGACCAGAAGCGCGCGTACAGCAGGTGCAGCACCGCGTGCTCGGCGCCGCCCACGTACAGGTCGACGCCGCCGGTCGGCTGACCCTCGCGCGGGCCCATCCAGTACTGCTCGACGGCGGGGTCGACCAGCTGCTGGTCGTTGCGCGGGTCCAGGTAGCGCAGCTCGTACCAGCACGAACCCGCCCAGTTGGGCATGGTGTTGGTCTCGCGGCGGTACTGCTTGGGGCCGTCGCCCAGGTCCAGCGTGACGTTGACCCAGTCCTCGTTGCGGGACAGCGGCGTCTCCGGAGAGGTGTCCGCGTCGTCCGGCTCGAAGGTGCGCGGGGAGTAGTCGTCGACCTCCGGCAGCTCCAGGGGCAGCATCGACTCGGGCAGCGAGTGGGCGATGCCGTCCTCGTCGTAGACGATCGGGAAGGGCTCGCCCCAGTACCGCTGGCGGCTGAACAGCCAGTCGCGCAGGCGGAAGTTGACGGTGCCCTCGCCGATGCCGCGGGTGGCCAGCCAGCCGGTGATGCGGGCCTTGGCGCCCTCGACATCCATGCCGTCGAGCGAGATCTCCTGGTTCGACGAGTTGATCAGCTTCGCCTCGTACGAGGAGAAGGCGTCGTCCCACGTCCTGGTGTCGGTGCCGCGGTCGTCGGAGGGCTCGACCACGCAGTGCATCGGCAGGTTGAAGGCGCGCGCGAAGGCGAAGTCGCGGCTGTCGTGCGCGGGGACGGCCATGATCGCGCCGGTGCCGTAGCCCATCAGTACGTAGTCGGCGATGAAGACGGGGACCTGCTCGCCGCTGACCGGGTTGGTGGCGTAGACGCCGGTGAAGACGCCGGTCTTCTCCTTGGCGTCCGCCTGGCGCTCCACGTCGGACTTGGAGGCGGCGAAGGCGCGGTACTTGGCGATGGCCTCGGCCGGGGTGGCGTGGCCGCCGGTCCACGTCTCGTGGGTGCCCTCGGGCCAGGCCTCCGGTACGACCTTGTCGACCAGGTCGTGCTCGGGGGCCAGGACCATGTAGGTCGCGCCGAACAGGGTGTCCTGGCGAGTGGTGAAGACGGTGATCGCGTCACCCTCGATGCCCACGGGGAACTTCACGCGGGCGCCTTCGGAGCGGCCGATCCAGTTGCGCTGCTGCAGCTTGATGGCCTCGGGCCAGTCCAGCGCGTCCAGGTCGTCGAGCAGCCGGTCGGCGTACGCGGTGATGCGCATGTTCCACTGGCGCAGCTTGGCCTTGAAGACGGGGAAGTTGCCGCGCTCGGAGCGGCCGTCGGCGGTGACTTCCTCGTTGGCCAGGACGGTGCCGAGGCCGGGGCACCAGTTGACGGGGGCGTCGGAGGCGTAGGCCAGGCGGTACCGGCTCAGCACGTCCGCGCGCTCCGCGGCGTCCAGCTCGCTCCACGCGCGCGTGGAGTCCGGTACGGCGCGGTCACCGCTCTCGAACTGCGCGACCAGGTCGGCGATCGGACGGGCCTGCGCCGCGTCGGCGTCGTACCAGGAGTTGAAGATCTGGATGAAGATCCACTGGGTCCACTTGTGGTACTCGGGGTCGATCGTCGCGAACGAGCGCCGCTTGTCGTGGCCCAGGCCCAGCGCGCGCAGCTGGGACTTCATGTTCTCGATGTTGGCCTCGGTGGAGACCCGCGGGTGGGTGCCCGTCTGCACGGCGTACTGCTCGGCGGGCAGGCCGAAGGCATCGAAGCCCAGGGTGTGCAGGACGTTGTGGCCCGTCATGCGCTGGAAGCGCGCGAAGACGTCCGTGGCGATGTACCCCAGGGGGTGGCCGACGTGCAGGCCCGCTCCGGAGGGGTACGGGAACATGTCCATGATGAACTTCTTGGGCCTGGCCACCAGCGCGGCCTCCGCCTCGGTCCGCGCGGCCATGTCGCCGCTCGGGTTCGGCGCCTCGTAGGTGCCATCGGCGTCCCAGAAGTCCTGCCAGCGTGCCTCGATCTCAGCGGCCAGAGCGGCCGTATAGCGGTGCGGCGCGGCCACCTCGGAGGCGGCAGCAGAATTCGTCTCGCTCATGATCCTCAAAGCTCCATCGATCGTCTCTGCCTGCGGAATTGACCGTGCTGGCCAAACAAAAATGCCCCTCGCACAGGAGGGGACGCCGCGCCGATTCCGACCGCGATTCAGCGGCGGTCGGGACTGATCAGCGCGGCCCGCTAAGCAGAAGGCGTACGGCACGCATGGCGTCAGGGTACCGCAGCGCCCGTGCGGCCCGCGACGAGCTTTCCCAGGCGCCGGCCGGGGCGCACCGCCCCCACCCTTTGGCCAAGGGTTACTCCGCGTACCGCCCACTATCGGGGCAACACCAAGATCGCATCGCGCTTTGATAACAACGCAATAACTCAAACCGCGTACCCACCGGTATGGAGCGACTTAGCATGCGGCGGGACCGAACCATTTCGGAGTCGCCCCCATGAACCCTCTGCACCCGCACCGCAAGAGCCGTTCCCTTCCCCGATCGTCTCCACGTTCGTCGGCCCGTCCCTCTCCGCGTCCGTCCTCCCGGCCTCCCGTCCCGCTGTCGCGTGCCCTGAGCGCCGGAGCCGTGCTCCTGATACCCCTGCTCGTCTTCGCGGGCAGCGACGGGCTGCGGGCCGCGCTGGACTTCACCGCAGGCGTCCTGTCCCTGGTCTCGCTCACCGCCGCCGTCGTCTGGGGTCTGGTCGCCACCGACCGGCTCTTCCTGCACTCCCGCCAGCGCCTGCTCGCCCAGGCAGTGCACCGGGCCACCGCGGTCTCCGCCATCGGCTTCCTGCTGCTGCACGGCACCGTAAAGGTCGCCCTGGACCATGTGTCCCTGTTCGGCGCCCTGATGCCGTTCGGACTCGGCGTCACCGGCAGCGCCGGGCTCATCGGCCTGGGCTCCCTCGCGGGCCTCCTCATGATCGTCACCGGCGTCACCGGTGCTCTGCGCAGTGCCTTCGCCTCTCCCGCGCGGATCGCGTCACGCTGGCGGGCGCTGCACATGCTGGCCTACCCGGCCTGGTGCTCGGCGCTGATCCACGGCCTGTACGCGGGCCGCGAGCCGAAGCCGTGGGTGGTCGCGCTGTACTGCCTGTGCCTGGTCGCCGTCGCCGGAGCCGTCACGCTGCGCGCGGCGCCGCTCCCCGTGAAGCGGAGGGCCGCCGCACGGATCCTGGCCCTGCTCGAACCGGCACCCGACGCCCCGCCCCAAAAACACCCTCCCGCGCGGGACACCGCCTGCGCACCGCTGCCCGGCGCGAGCGCCCCTGCCCCCGGCTCGGTCGCCGGCATCTCGGCGGCCTACCGCGCGACGACCCCCACCGTCCCTGCGCCCCGCGCCGGACCCGACGTCCGCTGGCCCGCGCCCTGCCCACCACCGCCCGCCGAGGCCCCGTACGTCGCGCCCCCGCCCACGTACGACACGGCCCCCCAGCCCGTCCACGACCCGTCGTACGACGTCGCCCTCGACCCGGCGTACGACCCCGTCCACGACCCCGCGTACGACAGTGGCCCCGCCACCGAGCCGCTGCCCCGGCCCTTTCGGGCCCCCAGCTCGGGCGAGCCCTGGAACGCCGCCACTGGAGGCCACCCGTGAACGCGCCGCTGCCCGACGTCCCCGAAGTCCGCGTCGTCGGGCTGCCTCTGCTCACCTCGGGCTTCGACCTCGTCGAACGCCTCGATCTCGCCATGCACCTGAAGGTGCACGGCCCCCTGGAACCCATGGCGGGCGAACCGCTCGCCCGCCTCGCCGAGCACATCGTGCTGCGCGGCCGGGGCGGCGCGGGCTTCCCCTTCGCGCAGAAGCTGCGGGCCGTCGCCGACGCGGCGATACGTCGCGGCGTACGCCCCGTGGTCGTGGTCAACGGCAGCGAGGACGAGCCCGCCTGCCGCAAGGACACCGTCCTGATCAACCGCGCCCCGCACCTCATCCTGGACGGCGCCCTGCTCGCCGCCGAGGCCCTCGGGGCGCGCACCCTCGTCATCGGTGTGACGCGCGATTCCACCGAGGCCTCGATGCGCACCGCGCTGGCCGAGCGGGGCCTCGGCGACCGGCGCGGACCGGCCCTTCGCGCGCGCGTGCAGCGCAATCCGGTGCGCATGGTCACCGGGGAGTCCTCCGCCCTCGTCCGCTCGGCGGACGGCGGCCCGCCGCTGCCACCGGGGCGGAAGGCGCGCACGTCCGACTCCGGAGTGGGCGGCGCCCCCACCCTGCTGTCCAACGCGGAGACCTTCGCCCAGCTCGCCGTCGCCGCCCGGACCGGTGCCGACCGCTACTGCCGCACCGGCCTGCGCGAGGAGCCGGGCACGGTCCTGCTGACCCTCTCCGGAGCGGTCGCCCGACCGATGGTCGTCGAGGTGCCCACCGGGGTGCCGCTGCGGTACGTCCTCCAGCTCGCCGGCGCACCGGCGCTCCCCCAGGGCGTGCTCACGGGCGGCTATCACGGCAAGTGGCTCGACACCGTCACGGCACACGACGCGGTCGTCTCCCGCGCCTCCCTGGACGCCTGCGGGGGCGCGCTCGGCGCGGGCGCCGTCCTGCCGATCGGCGAGGGCACGTGTCCGCTCGGCGAATCGCTGCGCGTCGCGAACTGGCTGGCCGCCGAGAGCTCGGGGCAGTGCGGCCCCTGCTACCTCGGCCTCCCCGCGGCGGCCCGTGGCCTTGGCGACGTGCTGCAGGGCGGCGGCCCGACCGCTCTCGAAGCGCTGCGCGAGGTGACCCGGGCCGTGCAGCGGCGTGGGGCGTGCAAGCACCCGGACGGCTCGGCGGCCTTCCTGGAGTCGACGATCTCGACGTTCACGGACGACCTCGCGGCACACGTTCTGGGCGGTGGCTGCGGCCGCCCCGTCGAGGGCGTCCTGCCCCTCCAGGAGGACGCGCCCGCGGCCGAGGCGCCCAGCGGCCGCAAGCTGGCCGTCGACTGGACGCTCTGCCAGGGCCACGGGCTGTGCGCGGACATCGTCCCGGAACTGATCCAGCTGGGCCCGGACGGCTTCCCGTCCGTCGCGGAAGCCTCCGTACCGCGCTACTCCGAAGCGCGTGCCGCACGTGCGGTGCGCCGCTGCCCCGCGCTCGCACTGCGCATCGAGGGGCCGTCGCGGGCGGAGCCGCAGGGCGTCCCCGGACTGCCGGCGGCGCTTCCGCCTGGACGGCGGCGCAGGGCGCTCGGCAGCGGAAGGCAGTGACGGAGGGCCCGGCACACGGGACGACTGCGTGAAGCACACGGGACGACCGCGTGAAAAGGAAAAAAGCGTGACAAAGAAAGAGCGGGCCACCCGATCCGGGTGGCCCGCTCATATCCTGTGGAGCTAAGGAGAATTGAACTCCTGACCTCCTGCATGCCATGCAGGCGCTCTACCAACTGAGCTATAGCCCCTTGCCTGTCCGCCCGGTTTCCCCGGCGGCTCCGCCAACATTACACGGTCATCCCCGTGCTCCACCAAATCGATTCCGGTCTGCACCGGTACAGCCCGATACGGCCGGTACTGTCAGCCCCCGTGACCGTGATCGCGTCCGCCGCCGCCCGCCGCCGCGTACCGCTGGCCGCCGGGGTCTGCCTGTTCTCCTTCACGGCCTTCTGGCTCGCGCAGCGCGCCGCCGACGTCTCGATGATCGACCTGATGGTCTACCGGGCCGAGGGCGCGACCGTGCGCGCGGGCGGTGACCTCTACGCGCTGCGCACCACTGAGGCCCATCTGCCCACCACCTACCCGCCGTTCGCCGCGCTGCTTTTCACGCCGCTGACGCTCCTGGACACGGCGGACATGCGCACCCTCGCGACGCTGGGGAACCTGCTGCTCCTGGTCGGTTTCGCGCACCTCTCCCTGCGGCTGGTCCACGGCGAGCGGCACACGCGCGTGGCGGGCGCCCTGTGGGTGGCCTCCCTCGCCGTCTGGTGCGAACCGGTGTGGACGACGCTGCGCTACGGACAGATCAACCTGCTGCTCGGCGTCCTCGTCCTGTGGGACCTGTCCCGGCGCCCAGGCCACCGCTGGGCGGGCGTGGGCATCGGCGTCGCGGCGGCGATCAAGCTCACGCCCGCGCTCTTCGCGGCCTTCCTGCTGCTGACCGGGGCCGCCGAGGCGGTGCGGCACGGGCCGTGGCGGCCGACGGTGCGGCACGCGTGCGGGGCGGCCGTCTCGTTCGCCGGCGCGACGCTCCTCGCGGCCGCCGTCCTGCCGTACGACTCGTGGCGCTTCTGGACCAGGATGGTCTTCGAGGCGGACCGGGTCGGGTTCGCCGAGAACACCGCGAACCAGTCGCTGCGCGGCGTCCTCGCCCGGTGCCTGCACACCGGGGAGCCCGGGGCCTGCTGGGCCCTGGCCGCCGCCGTGGCCGGGGCGCTCGGCCTCGGGGCCGCGGTGGCCGCCGCACTGCGCGGGCAACGGGCCTGGGCCGCTCTCTCCTGTGCGGCGACGGCGCTCCTGGTGAGCCCGGTGTCGTGGTCGCACCACTGGGTGTGGTGCGTGCCGATGGCGCTGCTCCTGGGGGTGGAGGCGGCACGCGGGGGCGGGCGGGCGCGGTGGGCGGTCGCCGGGGCGGCGTCCCTGGTCTTCTGCTCGTACGCCCTGTGGTGGGTGCCGCACGGGCAGGGACGGCCGGAACTCGTCCAGAATTATGGCCAGATGACGCTGTCCGCCCTCTACGTAGTGACCGCTTTCGTGTTCCTTCTGGTCGCGGTCACGCGGTCGCGAACGAGTAGAACCGTTTGAGCGTGCAGTGCTCGTCGAGCAGCCGGCCATAGATCGGCTCCCCTTCGAGCTCACGGTACGTCTCGATGGGGTCACCCTTTATGATCAGCGCCCGTGCGCATTCCTCGCACCAGTACTGGTAGTCCGGGTTGACCGGTTCCATGTCGCGGACGATCGGCGTGCCACTGCCGCACCAGTCGCATTTTCGCCTGTGTGCACCCATCGATCAGCTCCAGCTGTGGCCGCAGGCGGTACACACGTACGAGACTCCGCCATTGTCACCGAGTACTTGGGCGACGTGGACCGAGCCGCAGGAAGGGCAGTTGAGGAGCGTGCGGAGAGCGGCCCGTTCCCGTACGGCCGCCGCTTCGGAGAGGCGGTCGGCCTCTCCGAGGATGCTCGCAGGCATCGCGCTCTCCCTCCCGTCGGGCTGCGTCTCCTTCCGGCCGTCCGATTCTGCCACGCTCTGAGCGACCCGGTCAGCGACGCATTCGTACCAGTCCGGACACGGCGCCGAGTGTGGCCACCGCGGCCAGCGCACAGGTGCACACCAAGAGCGCACCCGCGGATGTATACGCCCCGGGAGCCTGCTGCGACTCGATCCGGTTCAGGAAAAGGGCGCCGAAGCAGGCGACACCCGTCAACTGACCGAGCTGCGTCACCGTCGCGAGCAGCCCGCTGGCGTCGGCCGCGTCCTCGGCGCGCACCGTGGCGAGCGTGCGCGTGAGAGTCGGGCTGAAGCCCAGGGAGAGCCCCGCGCCCACGCCGGAGAAGGCCGCGTAGAGCCAGGGACCGCCGTCGCCGCCGTCCCGCAGCAGCAGCCCCGCGGCGATCGTCGACACCGCGGTCAGCACGAAGCCGCCCGGGATCAGCGCCCGTTGGGCCACCTGCGGCCAGCGTCGCCAGGTCAGACCCACCGCGCCGAAGACCACGGCGGTCGGCGCGAAGGTGAGACCGGCCCGCAGCGGGCTGTAGCCGAGACCGCCCTGGACGTGCAGGGTGAGCGCGAACAGGAAGCCCGCGTTCACGGCCATCCCGGCGGCGATCCGGAAGACCGCGAGGCCCATGCCCGGCGTCCGCAGGACCCGGGGCGCGATCAGCGGCGCCCCGCCCCGCCGGGCAAGGCGGGACTCGTACGCGCAGAAGAGCGCGAAGCAGACCGCGGCCGCCGCCAGCGAGAGCCAGGACCACAGCGGCCAGCCCTCCTGCTGCCCGAGCACCAGCGGCACGGTGCAGAGCGAGACGGCGGCGCCGAGCAGCACCAGGCCGGGCAGGTCGAGCCCGCGGGCCCGCCCGGCCGCCCGCTCCCTGTCGTCGTCGCGCGGCAGCACGCGCACCGCCATGGCCAGGAGCACCACCCCGACCGGCACGTTGACCAGGAACACCGGGCGCCACCCGGCGCCGAACAGGTCGGCGCTGACGAGGACCCCGCCGAGCACCTGCCCGGCCGCGGCGCCGGTCGCGAGGACCGCCGCGTACGCGCCGAGCGCCTTGGTCCGCGCCTCCCCCGCGAAGTTGCGCTGGATCAGGCTCAGCACCTGCGGGATGAGGACCGCGGAGCCCGCCCCCTGCAGCAGCCGGAAGCCGATCAACTCGCCGGTCCCCCGGGCGAGTCCACAGGCGAGCGAGGCCGCGGTGAAGACCGTGAGCCCCGCGAGGTAGACCCGGCGGTGCCCCACGCGGTCGCCGAGGCGCGCGCCGGTGATCAGGAGCACCGCGTACGTGATGGTGTATCCGGCGATCACCAGCTGCAATCCGGCGCCGGACGCGTGCAGTTCGGCGCGGATGGTGGGCGCCGCGACATTGACGATGAAGACGTCGAGCAGGGCCATGAACTGGGCGGCCAGCACGACGGCGAGCAGCCGCCCGGGCCGCTTGTCAGTGCCGGGCGCTTTACTGGACACGGGAGTTGGACTCGCGGGGGCGGACGGGGTGGTCGTTGTCATGGCATGAGCGTGCGGGCGATTCGGTACGGGTGACGAGAGCCCGCCGATGCTGGTACTGACAGCACCTGTCAGCGGCCTCGGCGGACGCGGACGATGGGGGACGTGACGACGATGACGACCGCACACGGAGAGCCGGGAATCCACGATCGGGGCCGCCCGGGGACGGCCCAGCGCCGCCGCCCCGAGCTCGCCGCCTTCCTGCGCGGCCGCAGGGCCCGGGTGACACCGGCCGACGTGGGCATGGCCCCCGGCCTGCGCCGCCGCACACCGGGCCTGCGCCGCGAGGAGGTCGCCCAGCTCTCCGGAGTCGGCGTGACCTGGTACACCTGGCTCGAACAGGGCCGTCCGATCAACGCCTCGCCCCAGGTCCTCGATGCCGTGGCCCGCACCCTGCGCCTCGACCGGCCGGAGCGCGAGCACCTGTACCACCTGGCCGAGGTGCCGTATGCCCCGGACCGCGCGGCCGCGGAGCACGTGGTGGGCGCGGACGTGCAGGGCATCATCGATGCCATGGACCCGCGCCCCGCAGTGGTCTACAACACCCGGTACGACATCCTCGCCACCAACCCCGCCTACCGCGACCTGTTCCTCCTCCCCCAGACCCCCGACACCGGCGTCCCGAACGTGCTGTGGTCGCTGTTCACCGTGCCCGCGGCACAGTGCCCACTGGTGTTCCGCGACGCGGAGCTGCCGGTGATGGTGGCCACCCTGCGCAGCGCGTACGGCAGGCACGTGGGCGAGCCGGCCTGGGAGGGCTTCCTGCGCAGGCTCTCCGCCGCGAGCCCGCACTTCACCGAGCTCTGGAACAGCGGCGACGTGATACCGCCCGGGCGGCGCGTGAAGACGTTCCGGCACCGCGCGATCGGCGAGCTGCGCATGACGTCGGTCTCCCTGAGCATCGACGGCATGCCGGAGTGCCGGATCGTCGTGTACACCCCGGACGACGAGGAGAGCGGGCGGCACACGGCAGAGCTGCACCGGCTCAGGACGGAGGCAGCGGCGGCACGAGAAAATCCCGCCCCCTGATGGGGACGGGATTTCCGGGACTGTGGAGCTAAGGAGAATTGAACTCCTGACCTCCTGCATGCCATGCAGGCGCTCTACCAACTGAGCTATAGCCCCTTGTGTTCTTCCCGCTCGGCGGGCGAACAAGAAGAACTTTAGCCTGCGACCAGCCGGAATGTGAAATCCGGGTCCGGCCGCCCGCGGGAGCGGCTCCGGGGTGCTCAGTCGTCGTCGCCGAGCACCGGTTCCGGCAGCGTGCCGGCGTTGTGCTCGAACAGACGCCAGCCCCGCGCGCCCCGGCCGAGGACCGACCAGCAGCAGTTGGTGAGGCCGCCGAGGCCCTCCCAGTGGTGGGGCTCAAGACCGAGGAGGCGACCGATCGTGGTGCGGATGGTGCCGCCGTGGCTGACCACCACCAGCGTGCCGTTCTCGGGCAGCTTCTCGGCATGGCGCAGGACGACGGGCGCGGCGCGGTCGGCGACCTCGGTCTCCAGCTCGCCGCCGCCGCGGCGCACCGGTTCGCCGCGCTTCCACGCGGCGTACTGCTCGCCGAAGCGGGCGATGATCTCGTCGTGCGTCAGGCCCTGCCACTCGCCCGCGTACGTCTCCTGGAGGCCTTCCTCGTACGCGACGGGGAGGCCGGTGATGGCGGCGAGCTCACCGGCGGTGGCCGCCGCGCGCTTGAGGTCCGAGGCCACGATGGCGTCGGGCTTCAGGGAGGCGAGCAGCCGGGCGGCGCGCTTGGCCTGGGCGACGCCCGTCTCGGTCAGCTCGATGTCCGTGGAGCCCTGGAAGCGGCGCTCCAGGTTCCACGCGGTCTGGCCGTGCCGCCACAGGATGATCCGGCAGCCGCGGTCGGTCACCGCAGCTCACCGTCCAGGTCGGCCTCCTCCGCGGCCCGCTGCTCGGCGTGCTCGGCAGCCTTGCCGCGGGTCGCCTTGGCATCCGCGGGCAGGTCGATCTCGGGGCAGTCCTTCCACAGGCGCTCAAGGGCGTAGAAGACACGCTCCTCGCTGTGCTGGACGTGCACCACGATGTCCACGTAGTCGAGGAGGATCCAGCGGGCGTCGCGGTCCCCCTCGCGGCGGACCGGCTTGGCGCCGAGCTGCTTGTTCAGCTTCTCCTCGATCTCGTCGACGATCGACTTGACCTGGCGGTCGTTCGGCGCGGAGGCGAGCAGGAAGGCGTCCGTGATCGACAGCACGTCGCTGACGTCGTACGCGATGATGTCGTGCGCGAGCTTGTCGGCAGCCGCCTGGGCGGCGACAGTGATGAGCTCGGTGGAGCGGTCCGTGGCGGTCACTTGTGAGCTTTCCTTCGGGTGGTGGATACACCCCCAGGGTCTCACGGACCGCCGACAGCACCCCAGACGATTACGTCACCGCCCCGGGGCCGCCCCCGACACGGGCGGCGCGAGGCCGTCCGCGCCGGTCGCCTCAGCCGGTCCGGTAGTCCTGGCCGAGGACCACGGACACGTCGGCGTTCGGCGGTGTCCTGCCCTTGCGGACCGCGCTCGCCGGCAGCCCGAGGGTCTTCGCGACCTCACTGGCCTGCGTCTTCTTCGCCGCGTCCGCGTAGGTGACCTGCGAGGCGGCCTGGGCCGTGGAGCCCGCGCCGCTGTCGATGAAGGTGTAGCCGCCGTTGACCAGGGAGATCCGGGCGTCCTGGGCCGCGGCCTTCTTGCCCGAGGCGTTCTTGACGCCGACCCGCACGGCCGCGCCCTTCTCCGGGCTCTTCACGGCTCCGCCGAGGACGTCCTTGACCACGGTGTCGCCGGCCTGCTCGGTGAGCGTGCCGTCCGGCCGCACCGGCAGCAGCGTGGTCTTGTAGTCGCCGCCCTTCGCCCGGTCGGCGAGCTTGGCGAGGAAGGCACCGAGATCCTTCTCCTCCAGCGAGGGGTCAAGGATCTGCGCGAGCGACTGGACGGTGGTCGTGGCCGCCTGCGGGTCCGACGAGAGCTTGCGCAGCACGCCCCGCATGACCTGGCCGAAGCGGTCGAGCTGCGCGGACTCGGCCTCGCCGGACGCCCGGTAGGTGGCGTAGGCGACCGCCATCGGCCCGCTCAGGGTCTGCCGCTCACCCTTCTTCACGAGGGGCGCCTGCCCGTTCTTCGCCTTGGGGTCGGGCACGTCGGTGTCCGTGTCGATGTCGATGTTCCCGACGAGCTCGACGAGGTTGTTCAGGTACGGGGTGTCGAGGCGCCAGGTGCCCTCGACCTCGGTGCCGAGCACCGTGTCGATGGACTCGCGGGTGCCGGTCGAGCCGTCGTCGTCGACGGACTTGCCGAGCGTCGTCGACGTGCCGTCGTCGTCCGGGACGGCGAGGGAGTTGGGCAGCAGGACGGTGGCGCCCTGCTCGGTGGTGGCGTTGTTGACCAGGAGCGCGGTGGAGGTGCCGCCGCCCTTGGTGTTGTGCAGGTGGACGACGACCACGTCGCGCTTCTGCGGTCCGGACGCGGCGGCCGCGGCGTCCTTGTCGTCCGACAGGCCAGGCAGCTCGCCCGCGTACCAGAGGTAGCCGACGCCGCCCGCGACGACGAGGGCGAGGACGACGACCAGCGCGACGACCCGCGAGCGCCCGCGCCGCTTGGCCTCCTCGCGCCGCTCGGTGCGGCTCTCGGTGAACTTCAGCCAGTCGATGACGTCTTCGGAGTCCTCGTCCGGCTCCTCGATGAACGAGAACTGCTCGGTCTTGTACCCGCCCTCGGGTTCGCGCTCCGGCGTGGGCTCGGGTTCCGGGACGGGCTCGGGTTCCGGGACGGGCTCGGGTTCCGGGGCGTGCTGGGGTGGCACCTGAGCCTGCTGTTGTTGCTGAGTCTGCTGGTGCTGCTGTTGTTGCTGATGCTGCTGGGGTTGCTGCTGCTGCGGGATCCAGCCGGTGTCGTACGAGGTCCCGGCGTTGCCGTATGCGTCGTACGCCCCGGACCCGCCCGCTCCATAGGCCCCGGTTTCATAGCCCTGCTGCCGGCCGCTCGCATAGGGGTCGTACCCGTACCCCTGATGCTGCTGCGCCTGCTGCGCCTGCTGCTCGTACGGCTGGTGTTGCTGCTGGTGTTGCTGCTGCTGGGGCACTTGAGGCTGCACCTGCTGATACACCGGTCGCCCGTACTCGTCGTACCCGACGACCTGGTACTGATCAGCCGCGTATTCGCCCGCGTACTCGCCCGCACACGGGTCGCTGCCCGCATACGGGTCGTACTGTCGGTCGTTCACCGGTGCCCCTCTCGGCTCATTCGCCGCGGTACAGCTCGCGCTTGTCGATATAACGCACCACACCGTCGGGCACCAGGTACCAGACCGGATCCCCCTTGGCGACCCGCGCGCGGCAGTCCGTGGACGAGATGGCCAGGGCCGGCACCTCCACCAGGGAGACGCCGCCCTTGGGCAGCCCGGGGTCGGCCAGCGTGTGGCCGGGCCGGGTGACCCCGATGAAGTGCGCGAGGGAGAACAGCTCTTCCGTGTCCCGCCAGGTGAGGATCTGGCCGAGGGCGTCGGCGCCCGTGATGAAGAAGAGATCCGTGTCGGGGTTGAGGGCACGCAGATCGCGCAGCGTGTCCGTCGTGTAGGTGGCTCCGCCGCGGTCGAGGTCGATGCGGCTCACCGAGAACTGCGGGTTCTCGGCGGTCGC
The DNA here is from genome assembly GCF_042880275.1 of Streptomyces sp. NPDC058308. Taxonomy (NCBI): domain Bacteria; kingdom Bacillati; phylum Actinomycetota; class Actinomycetes; order Kitasatosporales; family Streptomycetaceae; genus Streptomyces; species Streptomyces sp. NPDC058308. The sequence goes on along the minus strand of NZ_JBHVZA010000006.1, from coordinate 55,479 downwards.
GATGACCGTCATCAGATAACGGTCCTCGGCGGGCGAGACCTGCTTGTCGCTCTTCTGCCACGGCTGGCCGGTCGGCACGAACACCACCTCGTCGAGGTGGAACTGCGCGGCGACCTCACTGGCCGCCACGAGGTGTCCGTGGTGGATCGGGTCGAACGTTCCGCCCATGACGCCCAGGCGGCGCTTGCCGTTGCTCACCGGACCGGTCTCCGGACCGGTAGGCATGTCCTGCTCTCCCATGCGTGCAGACCCTACCGGCCCGGCGGACGGGCTCTGTTTCAGCGGTCCCGTTCGGGACGGCCCCGCTCAGCGGTCCCGGTTGAAGCGGGTGGTGATCCACAGGAGCAGCAGGAGGACGACGAACGCGCCCCCGCCGGTGAGGATGGGGCTGAGGCTTTCGTGGTTGCCGCCGTGCTCGCCGCCCTCGGAGGCGAGAGTGACCAGCTGGGCGGCGTTGCTGTGGAGGCTCATCTCAGGCAGGACCTATCCGGAGGTGGGATGGACATAAAGACTTCCGGGCCATCGTAAGCGGGGGGTCCGCTCCGGGTTACGCCGACTCAGCCGTTGCGGCTGTCGGCACCCTTGTCCGGCGCACTTTCGGCGCTCTCGCCAGGGCTCTCGCCGGGCGCGCTTCCCGTGCCCTTGCCGGGCGCGCTTCCCGTGCCCTTGCCGGGCGCGCTACCCGTGCTCTTGTCGGGCGCGATTCCCGTGCTCTTGTCGGGCGTGCGCTCCGTACCCTTGCCGGGCGTGCGCTCCGCGTCCTTCCCGGCCGGGCGCTCGGGCATCCGGTCCACGCCTCGTACCGAACCGCTGTCGCTGCTCTGCCGGTACCCGCGCAACAGGAACCAGCCGACCAGGACGCAGCCGACGACCATGACGATCAGCACGATCCGCAGCAGATTGCCCGGACCCTGCCGCTCCGCGGCCTTGGCCGCCTCGGTGAGCCAGTCGGCTCCGGGGTTGTACTCCATGACGGAAGACTCCTTCTGTGTGCTGCCCTGTCACGGTATCTCCGCCTAGGCTGGGCCCCACCTCGGGGGCACAGGAGGACGAGACATGGGGGACACGGCATGACCGACGACAACCACCGCGGGGGCGGCGAGGGCCACGAGCGCGTGCCGAGCAGGCAGCGCAGGCGCTTCCCCGGCATCTCGTCACGGGCGTACGAGCACCCGGCGGACCGCTCGGCCCTGGTGGCCCTGCGCAGGCTCACCGGCTTCGACACGGTCTTCAAGGCGCTCAGCGGCCTGCTGCCCGAGCGGAGCCTCAGGCTCCTGTTCCTGTCGGACTCGGTGCGGGTGTCCGACGCCCAGTTCGCGCACCTCAACACCATGCTGCGGGACGCCTGCTACATCCTGGACCTGGAGAAGGTCCCGCCGATGTACGTCAACCAGGACCCGAACCCGAACGCGATGTGCATCGGCCTCGACGAGCCGATCATCGTCGTGACGACGGGGCTCGTCGAGCTGCTCGACGAGGAGGAGATGCGGGCGGTCGTGGGCCACGAGGTGGGCCACGCCCTCTCCGGCCACTCCGTCTACCGCACGATCCTGCTGTTCCTCACCAACCTCGCGCTGAAGGTCGCGTGGATCCCGCTCGGCAATGTCGCGATCATGGCGATCGTCACGGCCCTGCGCGAGTGGTTCCGCAAGTCCGAGCTGTCGGCGGACCGGGCGGGGCTGCTCGTCGGCCAGGACCTGCAGGCGTCGATGCGCGGCCTGATGAAGCTCGCGGGCGGCAACCACCTGCACGAGATGAACGTGGACGCGTTCCTGGAGCAGGCCGAGGAGTACGAGGCCGGGGGCGATCTGCGCGACTCCGTGCTGAAGATCCTGAACGTCCTGCCGCGCACGCACCCCTTCGCCACGGTCCGCGCCGCCGAGCTGAAGAAGTGGGCCGATTCCCCGGCGGCTCGCGACTACCAGCGGATCATGGACGGCCACTACCCGCGCCGCGACGAGGACAAGGACACCTCGGTCTCCGACTCCTTCCGGCAGTCCGCGTCGTCGTACGCCGACGATGTGCGGAGCAGCAAGGACCCGCTGATGAAGCTGGTCAACGACATCGCGGGCGGCGCGGGCGACCTGGGCGGCAAGCTGCGCGGGAAGTTCACGGGCCAGGGCGGCGGCCAGGGCCGGAGCGGTCAGGGTCAGAGTGGTCAGGGTCAGAGCGGCCAGGGTCCGAGCGGCCAGAACGGCCCGGACGACGACGACAGCACCCCGTACGACAAGTAGCCCTCACGACCGACAAGCAGCCCTCAAGAGGCCGAGAGCGAAGGCTGTGCGGTCGTCGCGAGCGACCCGCACAGCGCCGTCGCGTTCCCCGTCCCGTACGGATCGGTGCCGGCCGGACCGCCCGCCTCCGCCTTCTGCCCGGCGAGCAGCGGCAGCAGGTGCTCCGCCGTGCCGGCCGCGCAGGCGAGGGGGCCCGCCTGAGTGGCGGAGGTGAGCACCTCGGCCCGGTGCATCCGCAGGTCGTCACGGTCGAAGCGGAAGTGCAGCTCACGGCGGACGGTGAACAGGGAGGCCGCGGCCCGCTTCTCCCCCGCCTGCCGGGCGGCAGGCCGCAGCGCGTATACGAACGTGTGCTCCGAGGTCACCTCCAGCGTGTTCCTGTCGGTCTCGACGACCCGCAGCGTGCCCTCGGCCCTGACCCGCTTGTCGGCGAGCGCGGTCTTCGCCGGGTCGAACCGCACCAGCCAGCCGGTGGCCGCGTGCCGCCCGTCGGCCGCCGGGCGGGCGAAGCTCCGGTCGAACTGGCTGAATTGCTGCGGGTCGACCAGGAGCCGCACGGAGCGCGGGGAGCCGCCGGTGAGCGCGTCCGGGTCGAGCGAGGACTCGACCAGATAGTCCTTGGCGATGATCAGCGCGGCCATCGCCTGGCCGTCCGAGAAGTGTGAAGTGCGGCGGACGGCAGGGAGGTTGATGCCTGCGGCGCCCACCCGGAACTGCGCGGCCGGGCTGTGCGCGTAGAGGTCGTCGACGCTCCCGGAACCGGGCACCCGGCCCGCGGGGGCGAGCGGTATCACCGTCATGCGCAGGGGCTCGGGGGGCTTGTTCACCGGGGACTGATACGGGTGCCGTACGCCCATGTAGATCGCCGTGCCGAAGGCCACCGCGATCAGCACGACGAGGATGACGAGCTGCCGCGACAGGGCCTTGTGGAGGCCGGGGCGGCGGCGCACGGCGCGCGTGTGATCGTCGAGGCGCTCCTGCGCGGAGAACTCCTGGAGCCGGGCAGCACGGACGAACGACTCGTCGAAGACGACGGATCGGTACTCGTCCTCGCCGCCCCCAGGAGCGCCCTCGGGCATCCCCGTCGGTGGTTCCCCTGGCCCGCCCATACCTTCAGGGTAGGTCTCCGGGCCGCCAGGTAAACGCCCTGGTACACGACAAGTTCCGACAACTCTTCACGGCCGGGTGCGGCCGCCCGCGGCGGCGATGTGCCAGGCCGGACGGGGTCGCGCTCACGGCGTGCGGGGCACCGCGGGCGCCCCCGACTGGCTGAACTCGGCCGAGACGGAGGGGCTGAGCGGCGCCTCTTTGCCGGCGCTCTGTCCGACCTCGGTCGAGGCGGGCGTCGGCACCTGCTCCTGACGGCCGGACGAGGCGCCGCGGTAGACGGCCGTGAAGGCGAGGGCGACCATGCCGATGCCCATCAGGAGGGCGAGCAGCCACGCTATGGGGCGGTGCCAGCGGAGCCGGCCGGGGTGGCGGCCCGGGCGGCCGTACCTCTCGACGAGGGGGTCGTGTTCGCAGGCGTCGTCGAAGTCGTCGTCGCGCCCGAAGCCACTGCCGCCGTCGGGCCCGAAGCCGTCCTCGTAGAGCTCGTCGTCCGTCGCGTCGGCGGCCGGGCCCCGGGTGCGCGCCCGGCGGGCCTCGGCCTCCGAGGCGTCGGCGCGCGCCTGCGCGGCGGCCAACAGCCGCTCCACCGCGGACAGTTCATGGACCTCCGCGGCTCGCACGAAGTCCTCGTCGAAGACCACGGAGGCGAACTCATCGTCCGCACCCCCGTGGTCGCGGTCGTCGTCGGGCTCCCAGCCGTCAGGGAACGACGGCGTGCCCCCCACGTCCTCCGGCACCCCTCCAGAGTAGACCTGGGCGGGGCAATTTGGGCAGACGCCAAGGGAATTCAGCCGGGACGACGTTCAACTCACCGGGCGCTCAGCGCACGTGGCCGTCACCCGTCACGATGTACTTGGTCGAGGTCAGCTCGGGCAGCCCCATGGGGCCGCGCGCGTGCAGCTTCTGCGTGGAGATGCCGATCTCGGCGCCGAAGCCGAACTGGCCGCCGTCGGTGAAGCGCGTCGAGGCGTTCACGGCGACCGTGGTGGAGTCGACGAGCTGGGTGAAGCGGCGGGCGGCCCGCTGCGAGGTGGTGACGATGGCCTCCGTGTGCCCGGAGGTCCACAGCCGGATGTGCTCGACGGCCTGCTCCAGGGTGTCGACCACGGCGGCCGCGATGTCGTACGAGAGGTACTCGGTCTCCCAGTCCTCGGTGGTCGCGGGCACGACGGTGGCCTTGGTGGCGTCCGCGTACGTGAGGACGCGCTCGTCGGCGTGGACGGTCACCCCGGCATCGGCGAGGGCGTCCAGGGCGCGCGGCAGGAACGCGTCGGCGATGTCCCGGTGCACGAGCAGCGTCTCGGCGGCGTTGCAGACGCTGGGGCGCTGCGCCTTGGAGTTGATCAGGATGTCGACGGCCATGTCGATGTCGGCCTCGGCGTCGACGTACACGTGGCAGTTGCCGGTGCCCGTCTCGATGACCGGGACGGTGGACTCCTCGACGACGGTCCTGATCAGCGAGGCGCCGCCGCGCGGAATGAGGACGTCGACCAGGCCGCGGGCCCGCATCAGCTCCCGCACGGAGTCACGGTTCTCGCCCGGGACGAGCTGGACGGCGTCCGCGGGCAGTCCCGCGCCGTGCACCGCGTCGCGCAGGACCCGCACCAGGGCGGTGTTCGAGGCATACGCGGACGACGAGCCGCGCAGCAGGACGGCGTTGCCGGACTTCAGGCAGAGGGCGGCGGCGTCCACGGTGACGTTCGGGCGGGCCTCGTAGATGATGCCGACGACGCCGAGCGGGACGCGGACCTGGCGCAGGTCGATGCCGTTGGGGAGGGTCGAGCCGCGGACGATCTCGCCGACCGGGTCGGGCAGGGCGGCCACGTCGCGCACGTCGGCGGCGATGGCGCGGACCCGCTCGGGGGTGAGGGTGAGCCGGTCCACGATGCCCTCGTCGGTGCCGGCCTCGCGGGCCCGCGCGATGTCCTTGCCGTTGGCCTCGACGATCTCGGCGGTCCGCACCTCGAGCGCGTCGGCGATCGCGAGCAGCGCGTCGTCCTTGGCGGCGCGCGGCAGTGGCGCGAGCGTGGCGGCGGCGCCGCGGGCGCGGTAGGCGGCCTGGGCGACCGGCGAGAGGTTGTCGTAGGGCGAGACGGGAGAGAGCGACGTCATGCCCGCAGGGTAATCCCCGCGGGTGCGGCGTCCACCCGCTATTCCAGTCCCCGAGACCGGCTGTCCGGGGCGGGCCCTGCCGCGCTCCGGGGCGTGCGCCCGCGGCCGGACCCGCCCCTGGAGCGGCGGTTCGGCGCCGGTGCGGGACGACGGCTCAAAACGGGTGCACGCCCACGGGCGTGGCCGGTAACGGTCCGTAACCTTCCGCTATCCGCTGGTGATAGGTGTCGCGGTCGATCACTTCGAGCCCCACGATCTCCCAGGGCGGCAGCTGCGCGCTCTGCCGGTGCTCGCCCCACAGCCGCAGCGCGACCGCGGCCGCGTCGTGCAGGTCCCGGGCCTCTTCCCAGTAGCGGATCTCGGCGTGGTCCGGCGCATATCTGCTGGTGAGCAGAAAGGGGTGGTCGTGGGCGAGCTGTTCGAGACCGCGCCTGACCTCGTCCAGCGGGGCCTCGGCGCCGGAGACGCTCAGCGTGACGTGCCACAGCCGCGGCACGTCCGCCGTCTCGCTCTCCTGGCCCTCGCCCTGGTCTCCCTCTCGCGCCCTGTGCGGGTCGCTCTCGTACACCGCCCCCGCGGCGACGCTCGTCAGCGCCCGCTCAGCCGGGCCGCGGGACGCCGCCCCCGAGCGCACTCGTCTCACGACGGCCTCCTTTACGCAATGGTGATGCAGATACGCAATGGTCGTGCGGAACTGTCTTCAACAAAGTTGAGCAGGCCAAGCGGTCTCGCGGGGCGGTTTTGGGGAGTTTCACCTCGCACGGGCCGGTCGCCCCGTGCCGTTCGCGACGGTTTTCGGCCGGGGCGCGTGGGGCGTGTGGGGCGGATGGTCCGATGCGGCCCGGGACTTCTCCGGGGCTAACCGTGCAGCAGGACGAGGTCGTCGCGGTGCACGACCTCCCGCTCGTACGCGGATCCGAGCTCCCGTGCCAGATCGCGCGTGGAGCGGCCGATGAGCATCGGGACCTCCTTCGCGTCGAAGTTCACCAGACCGCGCGCCACCGCCCGCCCCTCGGCGTCCCGCAGCTCGACCGGGTCGCCCGCGGTGAAGTCGCCCTCGACCCCGGCGATGCCGGCGGGCAGCAGCGACTTGCGCCCCTCGACGACCGCGTGCACCGCGCCCGCGTCGAGGACGAGCGCGCCCCGCGGCTCGGAGGCGTGCTGCAGCCAGAGCAGCCGGTCGGCGGAGCGGCGGCCCGTCCGGTGGAAGTACGTGCCCGTGGCGCGGCCCGCGAGGGCGTCGCCGGCCTGGCTCGCGGAGGTCAGGACGACCGGGATGCCGGCGGCCGCGGCGATCCGGGCCGCCTCGACCTTCGTGACCATCCCGCCGGTGCCGACGCCCGCCTTGCCCGCGCTGCCGATCTCGACGTGCGCCATGTCGGCGGGGCCCGTGACCTCGTCGAGCCGGGAGGTGCCGGGCTTCGCGGGGTCGCCGTCGTAGAGCCCGTCGACGTCGGAGAGGAGGACGAGGAGGTCGGCGTGGACGAGGTGGGCGACGAGGGCGGCGAGCCGGTCGTTGTCGCCGAAGCGGATCTCGTCGGTCGCCACGGTGTCGTTCTCGTTCACGACCGGCAGCGCGCCCATGGCGAGCAGCTGGTCGAGGGTGCGCGAGGCGTTGCGGTGGTGGGCCCTGCGGGCCATGTCGTCGGAGGTGAGGAGCACCTGTCCCACGCGTACGCCGTACCGCGCGAAGGAGGCGGTGTAGCGGGCCACGAGCAGCCCCTGCCCCACGCTTGCGGCCGCCTGCTGCCGGGCGAGGTCCTTGGGGCGCCGCACCAGGCCCAGCGGGGCCAGGCCCGCCGCGATGGCGCCGGACGACACGAGCACGATCTCGCGCTCGCCGCCGCTGCGGCTCTTGGCGAGGGCATCGACGAGGGCGTCGACACGGTCCGCGTCCAGGCCCCCCGATGCGGTGGTCAGGGACGACGACCCGACCTTGACCACGACCCGCCGCGCATCTGCCACTGACTGCCTTGCCGCTGCCACGCTCTTCCCCAAATGATCCCGATGCCCCGGACCTGCCCTCTTCCGGACCTGCAATCTACGTGAGCGCGGGGGCCCCGCGCCTGCCCGTTCCGAGGGACGGACCGGGCCGTGCGGGCGGCGGGGCGCGGAGGGCGTATTCCGGTCAGAGGCAGAAAGCGGCCTCAAGGTTCAGTCCGTTTGCCCCTTTATCCGGTGATTGACGTCACGGAAGATTGCTACGGGACCACCGCACGTCATACGGTCAGTGGTCGACTTCCCCCCATTCCCCCTTCATCCCCGCCAGGAGCCCAAGCTCGTGCCCTCTGCCGGACTCGCCCCTCGTCGCATCGTGCAGCTGTCAGCGCTGTTCGCGATGTTCGCGCTCTTCGCGACGCAGCTCGCGACCGCGCTGATCCCCTACGTCCCGGTGTTCATCGCCGCGGCCGCCGCGAACCTCGCGCTCGACATCTATCTGCAGTACAAGCAGCCGGGCCTCCTCTCCCTCCTGGGGAAGATCCGCTTCGACGTCACGGTCCGCCAGCTGCTGCGCGACATGCTGATCCTGGTGGGTCTGCTGCGCATCGACGGCATCGAGCCGCTGGCCGAGCAGTCTCCGCTGACCATCGCGCTGCTTGCCTTCTACGCCCTGCACTTCGGCTGCCAGGCCGTCGCCGTGCTCGTGCGCCGCGCCCGCTCGCTGCCGATCGTCACGCGCAACATCGACACCTCTGAGCTGCACCTGACGGCCGCGCCGCCGCGCATCCTCTCCCGCCGCCAGGCCCACCGTCTGCTGACGTTCTCGGTGCCCGGCACGGTCGGCCTCATGATCACCGCGGCGACCGCCGACGCGTACTGGGGCGGTATCGGGCTCGGCATCTCCCTCGTCCTGATCGGCTCCGGCGCGGTCTACCTCGCCACCTGGCTGTTCCCGAAGAAGCGGGCGAAGAACGACCAGAAGGTCATGGAGTGGCTCGACGCCTGGCTGGCGGAGTACAAGCCGACCGTCGCCATGTACTTCTCCGGCGGCTCCACGTCCGCGTACCAGGCGAACATGTGGCTCTCCACCCTCTCCGCGCTCGACGGCAAGCCGCTGATCGTGCTGCGCGAGCGGTTCATGGTGCAGAAGATCGACGCGACCGACGTGCCGATCATCTGCTTCCCGAAGGTCGCCACGATGTTCTCCCTGGAGACGTCGACGCTGAAGATGATGCTGCACCCGGCGAACGCCGCGAAGACCTCGCAGGTCCTGCGCATCCCCTCGATCAAGCACGCCTTCATCAACCACGGCGAGAGCGACAAGCTCTCCTCCTGCAACCCCTACGCGAAGGCGTACGACGAGGTGTGGGTGGCGGGCCCCGCGGCCCGCGACCGCTACCAGCTCGCGGACATCGGCGTCGAGGACAAGGACGTGGTCGAGGTCGGCCGCCCGCAGCTGTCGCCGATCCGCCCGTACTCCGGCGCGCCCACCGGGGCGTTCACGACCGTCCTGTACGCCCCCACCTGGGAGGGCTGGGACGGCAACCCCGGCAACACCTCGGTGGTCCTGGCCGGCGAGAACATCGTGCGTGAGCTGCTCGCCGACCCCGGCGTGCGCCTCCTCTACAAGCCGCACCCGATGACGGGCTCGCAGAACCCCGAGGCGGGCGCCGCCAACGAGCGCATCAAGGCGATGATCCTCGCCGCCAACGCGAAGCGCTCCGGCGCGCGCCCCGGCCCCGAGGCCGCCGCCGAGCTGGTCCGCCGCACCGTGGAGCTGGACCGGCTGACCGCCAGGTCCTTCCGCAAGAGCGCGGACGAACAGGAGCGGATGATGCTCCAGGGCTCCCCGGACGGCGACCAGCAGGCCGCGGTGGCCGCGGCGACCGCCGCGTGGGAGGCCGCGTTCTGGGCGTCCTACCCCGAGTGGGAGCACCAGATCATCACCGCCGCGCGCCCGGCGATCTTCACCTGCTTCAACCAGGCCGACCTGCTGATCAGCGACGTCTCCTCGGTCGTCTCGGACTGGCTGAGCAGCGAGAAGCCGTACGCCGTCGCCAACACGGCAGGCATGACCGAGGCGGAGTTCCGCGCGAGCTTCCCGACGGCGTCCGCGGCGGCGATCCTCACGCCCGACGCGAGCGGCGTGGCGGCCCTTCTGCAGGCCGTACGCGCCCCCGAGCTCGACTCCCACGCGGAGGCCCGCGCCGAGCTCAAGGAGCACCTCCTCGGCCCCTCGGACCCGCCTTCCCTGACCCGCTTCAACGCCGCGGCCCTCGCCCTGTGCGCCCAGGCCGACGCCCGCCGCGCCCGCATGGAGCAGCGCGTCGACGCGGACATCCCCGGCCAGCGCGCCGCGGAGGAAGCGGCGGCGGAGATGGACCAGGACGTGGCGGATCAGTCCGAGCAGAACGGCGCGGAGGACTCGGTCACCGCGTGACCTCGCCCGCAGACGTGAGAAGGCCCCCGGAGCTGAGCTCCGGGGGCCTTCTCACGTGCGACTCCCGCTGCGGGCAAGACGTGCCCGGGGCGATACGTCTTGGGCTGTGCCCTGACTCTTGGGCTGTGCCTTGACTCTTGGGCTGTGCCTGACAAGGGCGGCACCCAACGGCACCGCCCAAGCGCCCAAGGTGTCCCCGTCCAGAACGCGTCTAGGCCCTGTCGTCAAACTCGCGTCGTTCGCCCGGAGGGCGGCCTCGCGGCGTCTGGTGCGTGCGATCGCAAGGCGGAGGGTCATCCCGGTACTGGGCGTACCGGGATGAGCCCGACAACGCGGCGAGCGTGCGTGCCAGGCGTCGCGAGGCAGACGGGAGTTTGACGACAGGGCCTAGAACCAATGCCGTTGCGTTAGCTTGCGGGCGTACGCTGCTGTGCAGTGTCCCGGGGGTGGTTCGGGTGGCTGCAAGTGTCTCTGAGTTATCTGGTTTAGGCCTGCTGACCTGGGTGTATCCGCCAGGTCTGGTGGATCGGGTGGTGGCTGCGTGCGGTCGTGCGGAGCAACGCAAGCGCCTGCTCCCGGCCCGGCTGGTGGTGTATTTCGTGCTGGGGCTGGCCCTGTTCTCGCCGGCTCCGTATCTGGACGTGATGCGGCATCTGGTCGAGGGGCTGCGAGGCCTGGGACTGCTGGGCGCCTGGCATGTCCCGGCGAAGTCGTCGCTGTTCCGGGCCCGGCAGCGGCTGGGCCCGGAGCCGCTGCAGGTGCTGTTCACCACGACCGCGAAACCGATGGGTACCGAAGCCACCCCGGGCTCCTTCTGGCGCGGACTGCGGCTGCTGGCGGTGGACGGGACCTGCTGGGACGTCGCCGACAGTGCGGCCAATGAGGCTGCCTTCGCACGCCCCGGAAACAGCCGCGGCAGCGACAAGAGCTCGTTTCCTCAGGTGCGGATGGTCTGCCTGGTGGAGGTCGGCACGCACCTCGTACTGGACGCCGAACTTGCCGGCTGCCGGAGCGGGGAAGTGACCTTGGTGGGTCGTCTGCCCCGTTCGTGCGGCCCCGGCCAACTGGTCCTGGCCGACCGCGAGTTCCTCGGCGCTGCGTTGTGGCGGTCCTTCACCGCCACCGGCGCCCAGCTGCTGTGGGCGGGTGCCCGCCAACCGGATCCTGCCCGTCGACCGGCAGCTGCGGGACGGATCCTGGCTCTCCCGCATCCACGCCCACACCGATCCGGCCCATACCAACCCGGTCACCGTGCGGGTGATGGCCTACCAGCTGGACGGCACCGGTCATGCCGCCGAGGGCTACCGGCTGGTGACCAGCCTGCTCGATGCCCGCCGTCATCCCGCCCGTCAGCTGGCCGCGCTCTACCAGGAGCGCTGGGAAGTAGAGACCGTCTTCGCGGAGATCAAGACCCATCAACGCGGAGCCCACGTCGTCCTCAGCAGCAAGACCCCCGACGGCGTCCTGCAGCAGATCTGGGCACACCTGCTGGTCCACCGCGCTCTGCGCGAGCTGATGGTGAGAACGGCCGCGGCCCGGTGCCTGGACCCCGACCGGATCTCCTTCACCGAAACCCTGCGCTCCGCCCGACGCAGTGTGACCGTCACGCCGGGCAGTTTTTCCCCCTGAGCTCCTGGTCAGAACCCTCGTCCTGCTTCAGCAGGACCTGCTGGAACGACTCCTACCGGACAGACGTCTGCGCAGTCAGCCCCGTGTCGTCAAACGCAAGATGTCCAACTACCGGCTCAAACGGGCTGAGCACCACACCTGGCCCCAACCCACCCGAACCGGCACCCGGGCAATCACCATTCAACGACCCCAACCCGCAAACCCGTAACGCAACGGCATTGGGCCTAGAACGGCTCGAAGTCGTCGTACTCGCGCTGCGCGTCGTCCCGCTCCGCCTCGCGGTCCTTGCGCCGCTGCGCGGCCGGTCGCGGCGCTTCCAGACGGTGGTCCTCGCCACGACGGCCCAGCATCTCCGCGCCCGCCATCATGGTCGGCTCCCAGTCGAAGACGACCGCGTTCTCCTCGGGGCCGATGGCGACGCCGTCGCCGTTGCGGGCACCGGCCTTCATCAGCTCGTCCTCGACGCCGAGGCGGTTGAGGCGGTCCGCGAGGTAGCCGACGGCCTCGTCGTTGTTGAAGTCGGTCTGGCGGATCCAGCGCTCCGGCTTCTCACCGCGCACGCGGTACAGCGGCTCGCCGTCGACCTCCTCGCGGGTGACCGTGAAGCCGCTGTCGTCGACGGCCTTGGGCCGGATGACGATGCGGGTCGCCTCCTCCTTCGGCTTCGCGGCACGCGCCTCGGCGACCAGCTCGGCGAGGCCGAAGGAGAGCTCCTTGAGGCCCTTGTGCGCGACGGCGGAGACCTCGAAGACGCGGTAGCCGCGCTCTTCCAGGTCGGGCCGTACCAGGTCGGCGAGGTCCTGCCCGTCCGGGATGTCGATCTTGTTGAGCACGACGATGCGGGGGCGCTTCTCCAGGCCCGCGCCGTACTCCCGCAGCTCGGCCTCGATGACGTCGAGGTCGGAGACGGGGTCGCGGTCGGACTCCAGGGTCGCCGTGTCCAGGACGTGCACGAGCACGCTGCACCGCTCGACGTGGCGCAGGAACTCCAGGCCGAGGCCGCGGCCCTGACTGGCGCCGGGGATGAGGCCGGGCACGTCCGCGACGGTGTAGACCGTCGATCCCGCCGTCACCACGCCGAGGTTGGGGACGAGCGTCGTGAACGGGTAGTCCGCGATCTTCGGCTTCGCCGCGCTCAGCACGGAGATCAGCGAGGACTTGCCGGCGCTCGGGTAGCCCACCAGGGCCACGTCGGCGACGGTCTTCAGCTCCAGGACGACGTCCCGCTCCTCGCCGGGCACGCCGAGCAGCGCGAAGCCGGGGGCCTTGCGCCGGGCGGAGGCCAGCGCCGCGTTGCCGAGGCCGCCGCGGCCGCCCTGGCCCGCGACGAAGGTGGTGCCCTGGCCGACCATGTCGGCGAGGACGTTGCCCTCCTTGTCGAGGACGACCGTGCCGTCGGGGACGGGCAGGACCAGGTCCTGGCCGTCCTTGCCCGAGCGGTTGTCGCCGGCACCGGGCTGGCCGTTGGTGGCCTTGCGGTGCGGGCTGTGGTGGTAGTCGAGGAGCGTCGTGACGTCCTGGTCGACGACCAGGATCACGTCGCCGCCACGGCCGCCGTTGCCGCCGTCCGGGCCGCCGAGCGGCTTGAACTTCTCACGGTGGACGGAGGCACAGCCGTGGCCCCCGTTACCCGCGGCGGCGTGCAGCTCGACGCGGTCCACGAAGGTGGTCATGGTTTGGTGCCTCCTGGGGGTCCCCCCACGCCTTCAGGGCAGAGGGGGCGTACGGAAATGTCTTAGCTGTAACACGCGAAAGGCGGACCCGCTTCCCGATCACCGGGAAGAAGGTCCGCCCTCGCAGAACTCGCTCGACGAGCGCCTTGTCAGTCAGTGAAGACGGACTCAGGCGACCGGAACGATGTTCACGACCTTGCGGCCGCGGTGGGTACCGAACTCCACCGCACCGGCGTCCAGCGCGAACAGGGTGTCGTCCTTGCCGCGGCCGACGCCCGAGCCCGGGTGGAAGTGGGTGCCGCGCTGGCGGACCAGGATCTCACCGGCGTTGACGGTCTGACCGCCGAAGCGCTTCACGCCGAGCCGCTGAGCATTGGAATCGCGCCCGTTCCGAGTGGACGATGCGCCCTTCTTGTGTGCCATCTTGTCTCAGTCCCTTACTTCGCAGCCGTGGGGATACCGGTGATCTTGATCGCCGTGTACTGCTGACGGTGACCCTGACGACGGCGGTAGCCGGTCTTGTTCTTGTAGCGAAGGATGTCGATCTTCGCGCCCTTGTGGTGGTCCACGACCTCGGCCTGGACCTTGATGCCGGCCAGCACCCACGGGTCGCTCGTCACGGCTTCGCCGTCGACAACGAGCAGGGTCGAGAGCTCGACCGTGTCGCCAACCTTGGCAGTGGAAATCTTGTCAACCTCAACGATGTCGTCGACAGCAACCTTGTGCTGGCGACCACCGCTGCGCACGATGGCGTACACGCGGATCTCTCTCTCGCTCGGAACGGTGCCCCCGCAGTCCAGCCGCCCGCAGAAGCGGAACAGCCTCTCTCATGGGCCTGAGCCAGGGCCCGGACCACGAGAGGAAAAAGGTTTACAGGGGGTGGCGGTGTATAGGAACACGCCGACGGTCAAGGTTACGGGGCCCGCCCTGAAGGGTCAAACCGGCCCCGCTCCCCCCACTCACCTGACGGGATTCTCACCGTCCGGCGGCAGCGGCTTGACGCCCTTGCACAGGTCCGTCTTGTCCGCGCTGCCCGGCCAGGCCACGGCCCGCGTCCGGTCGAAGTGCGAACGGTAGGTGTCGTGCACCGAGTCGTCGTCGATCTTGACGATCGCCTCGTCGTTCTCGCGCAGCGCGGGCGCCGTGTAGTTCTGCGAGCCGGTGAAGGAGACCTTGTTCCGCTTGCCGTCGTACACGCCGTCGACCAGCAGGTACTTCGAGTGGATGATGTAGGGCGTCGTGAGGGGCGTGCCGGGGTGCAGCGGGTCCCTGTCGTCGTTGAAGCAGCGCACGGAAGGGCCGCCCGACGTGTGCAGCTGCTCCCAGGTGCCCGGGGTGCCGCCCTGGCTCTTGGCGCTGTCCGTCTCCGCGTACAGGATGCTCACCGAGCAGCCGGACTTCTTCAGCGAGACGAGCTTGTCGGCGATCTGCTGCCGGGTGATCTTGAAGATCGCGGCGCGGACCTTCGTGTGCTGCGTGGTGCCCGCCGCGTCCTTGTACGTGCACTTCACGTTGTTCAGGACCGAGTACATGGTGTCGGTCTCGTTGACCGTGCCGTTGCGCGGGAAGAAGTACGCCTTGTAGCGGCCGCTGCTGACCGTGCGGTAGTCCCAGTCGGCCCAGCGCTTGCCGAGCATGTCGGTGAAGTACTCCGCGTACGCGTCGTACATGGCGGGGTTGTTCGGCAGCAGCAGCGCGTCGTTGTAGAACTTCGTGTGCGCCGACGGCGTCGAGTTCGAGGTGGTCTGCACGACCACGTCCCTGGCGCCCTCGACCTCCGAGAACAGCCAGAACTTGTTGTGCATGATCGACTTGCCGTGCGCCGGGTCGCCCAGGCAGGACTTCTCGGTCGGACAGAGCGAGACGAACGACGACTTGGTCCGGTCCGTGCCCAGCGCCGACTTCAGCGTGTTGTACGAGGTGTTCGTCGGCCAGTCGGTCTTGCTGGTCGAGTCGAGCAGCATCTGCACGTGCACGCCGCGCCGCTTGGCGGCCACGAGCGCGTCGACGACCGTGGCCTCCCACACGTGGTAGACCGCGACCTTGATCGTCGAGCCCGGCACCGCGGCGTTCGTCAGCTCGACCAGCCGGGTGCGCACCGCGTACTGCTGGTCGACGGTGCCCTTCGGATCGTTGAAGATCGGCCCTTCCGTCCAGGTGGGCCCCTGGTCCGCCGAGGCGGTCCCCACGGAGCCGACGGCCTGGATTCCGGCCGCCGAGAGGACCGTGGCCAGCGCGACCGCCTGACGACCGCCCTTGACCGGTTTCACGGCACGGTGACGTCCCGTACCTCGCAGGCGCGCTTGCGCCATCTGTCATCCCTCCCCTGACACGGGCGCGCAGTCTCCCCAACCACGCGCTCACGTCCCTGTTCACTTATCAGACCGCATGAGTTTTACAGGTATCTGCCCGCGCTCCAAGGCAGGGGGCCCCACTTCACGCTTTCGGGCTGTGGAAGCCGATTCGCCGGACACGCCGGTGCCCCCTGCCCCGCGCGCACGCGGAACAGGGGGCACCAGGTCGCGAAGAGGTCAGCTCTCGCCGGCCTCGGCGCTCGCCGAGACACCGGACGGCGTCTGCTCCGCCGCCGCGGCCTTCTTCGCCGTCGACTTCGTCGCCTTCTTGGCCGTCGTCTTCTTGGCGGCCGTCTTCTTGGCCGCGGTCTTCTTGGCGGCCGTCTTCTTCGCGGGCGCCTTCTTGGCCGCCGTCTTGCGCGCCGTCTTCTTGGCCGGAGCGGCTTCCTCGGCGGGCGCCTCGGACTCCGACCCGGTCTTCTCGGCGGGCTCCGCGGCCTTCTCGGCGGACTTCTCAGCGGGCTTCTCCGCCGACGGGACGACCATCACGGCCGTCTCCGCGGACGCGGTCGGCGCGGTGGCCTTGCGGACCGCACGGCGACGCGGACGCGGCGGCGCGGCGTCGGCGACGGGCGCCTCGGCCACGGGCTCGGCGACCGGCTCCGCCTTGGGCGCCTCGGCCACGACCACCTCGGCGGCCTCGGGCTCGGCGCTCTGCGCGGCCTTCGGCGAACCGGCGGGCGACGTCGCCTTGCGGACCGCACGACGGCGCGTACGTCCCTTCGGCGCGGCGTCCTGCACGGGAGCCTCGGCCACCTCGGCGTGCGCCTCCTGGGCCGCCTCGACGGCCGCGGGGGAACCCACCATCGGGTCCTCGACGGCCGGGGCCTCGGTGCGCGCGACCTCGGACTCGACGACCGGCACCTCGGCGGCCTTGGCCTCCGCCTTCGCGGCCCGCTCCGCCTTCTCGGCGGCCTTGGCCCGCTTGGCCGACTTCTTCGCCGACGCCGACTTCGGGGCATCCGCCTGCAGAGCCTCCGCCTGCGGGGCGTCGGCCTGCGGGGCATCGGGAGCGGACTCGGTGCGGGGGGCGCCGGCCGGAGCCGATGCCCGCCGGGTCGCCCGGCGCCGCGAGCGGCCACCGCGGGAAGCGGCGGCCTCCGCCTCGGCCGCACTGCTGTACAGCTCCTCGTCCGCCACGAACTCGGGCTCGGGCAGCGCCACCGGGGACGCCACCTCGACCTCGGCCTCGGTCTCGGTGCTCTCGCTGCTCTCGGCGTACTGCGTGTCGTGCTCGTGCGTGTGCTCGTGACCGTGGTCCTGCTGGTCCGAGCCGCGCCCGCGCTTCTTGCGCTTGCCGCCGCCACCGGCGGAGGTCGGCTGCTCCATGTGCACGATGACGCCGCGGCCGTTGCAGTGCACGCAGGTCTCGGAGAAGGACTCCAGGAGCCCCTGGCCGACGCGCTTGCGGGTCATCTGGACCAGGCCGAGCGAGGTGACCTCGGCGACCTGGTGCTTCGTACGGTCGCGCCCGAGGCATTCGAGCAGGCGCCGCAGGACCAGGTCCCTGTTGGACTCCAGGACCATGTCGATGAAGTCGATGACGACGATGCCGCCGAGGTCCCGCAGCCGCAGCTGGCGCACGATCTCCTCGGCCGCTTCGAGGTTGTTCCTCGTCACGGTCTCTTCGAGGTTGCCGCCCTGGCCGGTGAACTTGCCGGTGTTGACGTCGACGACGATCATCGCCTCGGTCTTGTCGATCACCAGCGAACCACCGCTCGGCAGCCAGACCTTGCGGTCGAGCGCCTTGGCGAGCTGCTCGTCGATGCGGTACGTCGCGAAGACGTCCACCTCGGACGTCCACCGGGAGAGGCGGTCCGCCAGGTCGGGCGCCACGTGCGAGACGTAGCCGTGGATGGTCTCCCATGCGTCGTCGCCGCTGACGATGACCTTGGAGAAGTCCTCGTTGAAGATGTCGCGGACGACGCGGACGGTCATGTCCGGCTCGCCGTACAGCAGGCCCGGCGCGCTCGTGGAGGCCGCCTTCGCCTTCTTCTGGATGTCCTCCCACTGGCCCTGCAGACGCTCGACGTCGCGGCGCAGCTCGTCCTCGCTCGCGCCCTCGGCCGCGGTGCGCACGATGACGCCGGCGTCCTCGGGGACGATCTTCTTGAGGATGGTCTTCAGACGCGCGCGCTCGGTGTCAGGGAGCTTGCGGCTGATGCCGGTCATCGAGCCCTCGGGCACGTACACGAGGTAGCGGCCCGGCAGGGAGACCTGGCTGGTCAGGCGGGCGCCCTTGTGGCCGATCGGGTCCTTCGTGACCTGCACGAGGACCGACTGGCCGGACTTCAGGGCGGACTCGATGCGCCGGGGGCCGTTGGCCATCCCGAGCGCCTCGAAGTTGACCTCACCGGCGTACAGGACCGCGTTGCGGCCCTTGCCGATGTCGATGAAGGCGGCCTCCATGGACGGCAGCACGTTCTGGACCTTGCCCAGGTAGACGTTGCCGACGTACGAGGTGGCCTGTTCCTTGTTGACGTAGTGCTCGACGAGCACGTTGTCCTCAAGGACGCCGATCTGGGTGCGCTCGCCGTTCTGGCGGACGACCATCACGCGCTCGACGGCCTCGCGGCGCGCCAGGAACTCGGCCT
Organism: Streptomyces sp. NPDC058308; assembly: GCF_042880275.1. Classification (NCBI taxonomy): domain Bacteria; kingdom Bacillati; phylum Actinomycetota; class Actinomycetes; order Kitasatosporales; family Streptomycetaceae; genus Streptomyces; species Streptomyces sp. NPDC058308. The sequence goes on along the minus strand of NZ_JBHVZA010000006.1, from coordinate 37,392 downwards.
CGGTGATGATCGGCACGCGGCGGCGGCCCTGCTCGCGACCCTCGCGGCGGCGCTGCTTCTTGGCCTCCAGACGCGTCGAGCCCTTGATGGACTGGACCTCGTCGGCGCCGGTGCCGGGCTCGCGCTCTTCCTTCTTGCGCGGCTCACGGACCTTGACGACCGTACGCTCCGGGTCGCCGTCGCCCGGCTCGCCCTCGGCGGAGTCACCGGCGCGACGACGGCGACGGCGGCGACGACGGCTGCTGCTGGAGCCCGAACCACCGGACTCCGAGGAGTCGTCGGCGTCGGTGTCCTCGTCGTCCTGCTCGGCGGCGTCCGTCGCGTCCTCGTCGCCCGCGCGCTCCGCCTGCTCGGCGGCATCGTCGGACTCGCCCGACGTGTCGTTCTGCTCGTCCTGCTCCGCGGAGTCACCGCGACGGCGGCGACGGCCACCGCGACGACGGCGACGGCCCTGGCGCTCGCCGGAGTCCTCGGTGTCGTCGTCGGACTCCGCCTGCTCGACGGCGTCGGTGTCCTCGGGGGCGTCGTCGGCGTCGGGCGCGTCGTCCGGCTGCACATCGGCGGCCTTGACGGGCTCGCGCTCCTCGGCGGCCGCTGGCTGCTCGTCGGCGGCCCGACGGCGGCGGCGACGGCGCGGGGCCGGCTCCTCCTGCGCCACGGGGGCGGCGGGGGCCACGGGCTCGGCGGGCTCCGGCTCCGCGGCCTCGGCGGCGGCCGCCGCGGCGGCGCGCTCCGGGGTCTGGAACATCGGCTCGGCGAACACCGGGGCCTGGAAGACGGCGACGGCCGGGCGGGCGGGCTTGCGGCCGCCCTCCTCGCCGGAGTCGTCGTTGTTGCGGGCCTTGCGGGCCTTGTGTCCCGCGGGGGCCGAGAATCCGGCGGCCGCGGTCTTACGGGTGGCGCGGCGGCGACGCGGGGCGGGTGCCTCGGTCTCGGCGGCGGCTTCCCCGGCGGGGGCCTGCTTCTCGGCGACCACCGGCTCCGGGGCCTTATCCGCCGCCTTCTCGGCCACCTTCTCCGCGGGCTTGTCCTCGGCGGCGGCCTTCGGCGCACCGGCGGGCGCGGAGGCGCCACGGGTGGCGCGACGGCGCGCACGGCGCGGCGCGGCCTCCTCGGCTGCGGGCTCGGGCTCGGGCACGGCCTCGGGCTCGGCCGCGGCGGGGGCCTCCTCCGCCACGGCTGCCGGCTCCTTGGCCGTGGCCTTCGGCTCACCGGCGGGCGCGGAGGCGCGACGGGTCGCACGACGGCGCGCACGCGGCGCCGGGGCGGCCTCGGCCTCGGGCTCGGCTTCTTCCTCGGCGGGCGCGGGGGCCTGGGCCTGTGCGGGCTCCGGCACGTCGGCGGCGGCCTGCGGCGCACCGGCCGGAGCGGAGGCCCGGCGGGTCGCACGACGGCGCGCACGCGGCGCCGGAGCGGCCTCGGGCTCGGGCTGCGCCGGAGCCTCGGCGGCCTCGGCCACCTCTTCGGTCTCTTCGGCGTCTTCGATGTCCTGGGCGGCGGGGGTGGCCGGTATGGCCGGAGCCGCGGCTGCGGCGCCCGTCGGCGGGCCCGCGGGACGCGAGGCCGCGCGGCGCCTGCGGCGCGGCGGCAGGGTGTCGCTGGGGGTGTCGTTCTGCGAGCCCTCAGTGGGTTCGTTCGGCTCAAGCATGCGGGCGGTTCTCCCGTCACGCTCCCGGGCGCCGCGCCTGGTCCGGTGATGGCCGCGGCTCGCGCTAGATGCGCGGGGCCGCCATCCGGGGCGTGGGCGCCGCACGGGAGCTCTATGTCTTGTCTCGCCGGTTCCGTACGCCCAAATGCGAACGGCCTGGCGAAAGTCTCGGTCAGTGCGCTGCCCGACCCAGGTGGCTCCCGAGTACGAGGGCTGCGCGGTGACGTACGTCCTTAACGGGGGCCTTCCGTCGCCGGCGCCTTCGCGGCGGCAGTTACGGCGGCCGTGGATGATGCGGCCGTGACTGCCTCGCGGTCGGGCGCGAGCGGGTCGGTCACCGTGCCGGTCTCTTCATCGAAAAGCCCCTGCGCCAGCCTGGTCACCGCTGCGGGGACCGGCGGCGCCAGGTCGGCCACAGCTCGGAGACCGGACAGGACGTCGTCAGGTCGTACGGCAGGTGTCACGTGCCGAACAACCAGCCGCAGTATCGCACAGGGCTTGTCGGTCGGCCTATCAGCGTCGGCGGCGATGGCTTCACCGTCGGTGACCGGCGCCAGGCTCACGACGGCCTCGCGTGCGTCGAAAGTGCGCATGCCGTTCTTCGTACGGCGCTGCACCTCGACCTGCTCGGCGGCCGTGAACAGCGCGGCGGCACGCTCGGCCGCCGCGGGCTCCACACCGTCCAGACGCAGTTCCCAGACGGACGCCGTCAGCCGGTCGGCGAGCCCGGACGTGCGGGACTCGACGGCGTCGACGATGTCGAGCCCGGCGGGCATCGACTCGTCGAGGAGCTCACGGAGCTTGTCCGGGTCGCGCTGCGCGGTGAGCGCGATCTCCAGATACTCGGCTTCACTGCCCGTGCCGGTGGGTGCGGCATTGGCGTACGACACCTTCGGGTGCGGGGTGAACCCCGCCGAGTACGCCATGGGCACCTCGGCGCGGCGCAGCGCACGCTCGAAGGCGCGCTGGAAGTCACGGTGGCTGGTGAACCGGAGGCGGCCGCGCTTGGTGTAACGCAGTCGGATGCGCTGCACCGCGGGTGCGGGCGGCGGGCCTACGGGCTGTCGCTTGCCCAGTTCTCTCAGTCCTTCGTGAGTGCGGTCGTACTGCTACCTAGAGTACGTGCCTCGGGCGCTGCGGGTTCCCGCCGGGCCACCGGTACCGGCGCCGGCTCCTTCGGCGCCCCGAACAGCATCCGCCGGACGTCGGCCCGGGCCTGGCGCACGCTCTCCCGCGCCGACGCGATCGCCTGCCGCGCCGTGCGCCGGACGCTCCTGGCGGCCTCGGCGGCGGGGCGCCACACCGCTTCGCGGACCACGTGCCCGACGGGCGTGAGCACCGAGCGGTAGGCCCACCGCACCGGCTCGACGAAGATCCACCGAAGGAGTCGGCCGAGGAAGCGGCCGACCACGAGGGAGATGTGCCCGGCGACGCGCCAGGCGTGGCCGAGCGCGTCGCCGATCTCCCGCGCCACGACGGCGATCGCCCGGCCAACGGGGGCGAGCACCCACCGCCACACGGCGACGGCGGGCACGACGAAGATCCAGCGCAGCAGCGTCGCGCCGACCGTCCAGATGCCCTGTGCGAGCCACCCGATCGCGGCGCCGATGCCGCGCAGCACCCAGGCGATGCCGTGTCCGATGGGGGTCAGCACGCGCGCGTAGAGCCACATCAGGGGCGTCACGACCAGCAGGCGGCCCAGCCAGGCGAGACCCGTGCCCACCGGCACGACCACATAACGCCACAGCCCCACCCACGGCCAGACGAACACCGCCTTGAACAGCCAGGTCAGTACGGCGGCGATGCCGCGTCCGGCAGCGGCGGCGCCGGTGCCGAGGGCCCGGGCCAGCCAGGCGATGCCGTGTCCGATGGGAGTCAGCACGCGCGCGTACAGCCACATGGCCGGGATCACGATCAGCATCCGGCCCAGCCAGGCGAGACCCGTGCCGATGCCGATCACCATCGCGGTGACGCTCTGCCCGAGCCAGCTGATCCCGGCGCCGATGCCGCGCAGCACCCAGGCGATGCCGTGCCCGATGGGGGTCAGTACGCGCGCGTACAGCCACATCAGGGGCGTCACGACCAGCAGGCGGCCCAGCCAGGCGAGACCCGTGCCCACCGGCACGACCACATAACGCCACAGGCCCACCCACGGCCAGACGAACACCGCCTTGAACAGCCAGGTCAGTACGGCGGCGATGCCGCGTCCGAGCGGGCGCAGCGCGTTCCTGTACACGAACGTGCCGCAGACGGCGAGCGCGTCCCACACCAGGCGCACGGGCACGACGAGGACAAGGACCACGATCCGCACCGGAATGCGGATCGCGACGGCGAGACAGCCCTCCGCCCGCGGTGGCGCGGGCGCCGGGGGCCGCGGGGCCACCTGCTCGGTCGGCCGGTGATCCTGCTGGGGCCGCTTTTCCAGGTCCATGTTGTCCTAGACGCCTGAGGCGCCGGTTCGGATCCGTCCCGTCCCGATCCAGTACCGGAGCTTCCCGCCCCGCTCGTCCTCGAACGTGCCGCCCGCCGCCTCGATGACCTTGCGCGAGCCGGTGTTGTCGGTGTCGCAGGTCACCAGGACGGATTCCAGGCCCAGTTCGGCGGCGTACGGGAGGCAGGCGCGCAGCATGTCGGTGGCGTGGCCGCGGCGGCGGGCGGTGGGGCGGACGTCGTAGCCGATGTGGCCGCCGTACTCGCGCAGGAACCGTGTGGCGACGCTGTGCCGGACGGTGACGCGGCCGAGGTAGTGGGCGCCCTCGACGTACCAGAGGGTCGTGACGGGGACGGCGAGCGGCTCGGCGGGGTAGGCGGCGGCGCGGACCTCGGCGACGTACGACTCGAAGACCGCGGGGTCGCGCCAGCGGGTGCCGTACTGGCGCAGGGTGCTGCCGAGTGTCGTGTCGTCGCCGGGCCCGCCCTGCCCCTCGGCCCGGAGCTCCTCCATCGCGGCGATGTAGGAGCGGTGCACCAGGGCGGTGGGCAGGACGAGTCGGGGCATCTGCGGGCCGCTCGGAGCTACGGCTTCGGTACCGGTCCCCGCTACTTCACGACCGTCAGCGGCAGGAGCTTCTTGCCGGTGGGGCCGACCTGGATATGGGTGTCCATCTGCGGGCACACGCCGCAGTCGAAGCACGGCGTCCAGCGGCAGTCCTCGACCTCGGTCTCGTCGAGGGAGTCCTGCCAGTCCTCCCAGAGCCAGTCCTTGTCGAGACCGGAGTCCAGGTGGTCCCAGGGCAGGACCTCCTCGTACGTGCGCTCACGCGTCGTGTACCAGTCGACGTCGACGCCCACCTCGGGCAGCGTCTTCTCGGCGCACCGCATCCAGCGCTCGTAGCTGAAGTGCTCGCGCCAGCCGTCGAAGCGGCCGCCCTCTTCGTAGACCGCGCGGATGACGGCGCCGATGCGGCGGTCGCCGCGCGAGAGCAGGCCCTCGACGATGCCGGGCTTGCCGTCGTGGTAGCGGAAGCCGATCGAGCGGCCGTACTTCTTGTCGCCGCGGATCTTGTCGCGGAGCTTCTCCAGGCGGGCGTCGGTCTCCTCGGAGGAGAGCTGCGGGGCCCACTGGAAGGGCGTGTGGGGCTTGGGCACGAAGCCGCCGATCGAGACCGTGCAGCGGATGTCGTTCGACCCGGAGACCTCGCGGCCCTTCTGGATGACGTTCATCGCCATGTCGGCGATCTGCAGGACGTCGTCGTCGGTCTCGGTGGGCAGGCCGCACATGAAGTACAGCTTCACCTGGCGCCAGCCGTTGCCGTACGCGGTCGCGACGGTGCGGATGAGGTCTTCCTCGGACACCATCTTGTTGATGACCTTGCGCATGCGCTCGGAGCCGCCCTCGGGGGCGAAGGTCAGGCCCGACCTGCGGCCGTTCCTGGTCAGCTCGTTGGCCAGGTCCACGTTGAAGGCGTCGACGCGGGTCGAGGGGAGGGACAGGCCGATCTTGTCCTCCTCGTACCGGTCGGCAAGGCCCTTGGCGACGTCGGCGATCTCGCTGTGGTCGGCGGAGGAGAGGGAGAGCAGGCCCACCTCTTCGAAGCCGGTCGCCTTGAGACCCTTGTCGACCATGTCGCCGATGCCGGTGATGCTTCGCTCCCGCACGGGGCGCGTGATCATGCCGGCTTGGCAGAAACGGCAGCCGCGGGTGCAGCCGCGGAAGATCTCCACGGACATGCGCTCGTGGACGGTCTCGGCGAGCGGGACGAGGGGCTGCTTGGGGTAGGGCCACTCGTCGAGGTCCATGACGGTGTGCTTGGACACGCGCCACGGCACGCCGCTGCGGTTGGGCACCACGCGGCCGATCCGGCCGTCGGGGAGGTACTCGACGTCGTAGAACGCCGGGATGTAGACCGAACCGGTCCTGGCGAGCCGGAAGAGGACCTCCTCGCGGCCGCCGGGGCGGCCCTCGGCCTTCCAGGCACGGATGATCTCCGTCATGTCGAGCACGGCCTGCTCGCCGTCGCCGATGATCGCGGCGTCGATGAACTCGGCGATCGGCTCGGGGTTGAAGGCCGCGTGGCCGCCCGCGAGCACGATCGGGTCGTCCAGGGTGCGGTCCTTGGCCTCCATGGGGATGCCCGCGAGATCCAGGGCGGCCAGCATGTTGGTGTACCCGAGCTCGGTGGAGAAGCTGAGGCCGAAGACGTCGAAGGCGCCGACCGGGCGGTGCGAGTCGACGGTGAACTGCGGGACCCGGTGCTCGCGCATCAGGGCCTCCAGGTCCGGCCACACGCTGTAGGTGCGCTCGGCGAGGACGCCCGTGCGTTCGTTCAGGACCTCGTAGAGGATCTGGACGCCCTGGTTGGGCAGTCCGACCTCGTACGCGTCCGGGTACATGAGCGCCCAGCGGACGTCACAGCTGTCCCACGGCTTGACGGTGGAGTTCAGCTCACCGCCGACGTACTGGATGGGCTTCTGCACATGCGGGAGCAGAGCTTCGAGCTGTGGGAAGACCGATTCGGCAGACATCGCGGACCTTCATGAGCTGGCAGGGGTGACCATCAAGCGTACCCCGCTGCTCAGCCACCCAGCGCCGCCCGCACTTTCCTGCGGTCAGCCGCGGCCCAGGCCTCCGGCAGTTCCCGCTGCCGGTCCGCGCCCGCCGCCTCCTCCTGGCCGTACAGAAGCCCCCAGGTGAAGGCGGACTCCCCGGCCAGATGCGCCTGGATCGCCAGCGCCCGCAGCGCCTCGCGCGCGACCACGCTGTCCTGGTGGTCGCCGAGGACGCTCTGGACGGCCTTCATCCTTTTGGCGAACCGTTTCGCGGGCTTGCCGAGCGCGGGGACCGCCGACTCGCCCGCGTACCTGGCACGCTTGGCGGCCTTGCGGGCGGCGTGCAGGGCGAGGTCGCGCTCGTGGCCCGGGGGCAGTTCCAGGGCGTGTCCGATACGGGTGGCCAGGCGGGCGTAGTCCTTGAGCGCCGCCTTGGGCAGCGCCTTCTCCGGCGGTGTCACGGCGGCGGGGCGCAGCGGGGGTTCGGCGAGCAGGGCGTCGATCGCGTCCAGGAGCGCGAGGTAGCGCCTGCTCTCCAGGACGGCGACCGTCCTGTGCAGCGCGCCGGTGCGGCGTGCGACGTCCCAGACGCGCAGCCGGCCGCGCACCGGGCCGAGCACGAGGGTCCGCGGCAGCGCGCCGACGCGGGCGGCGAGCCGCTCGTTGAGGACTTCCTGGTCGCGGGCGACGCCCAGCTCGCCCGCGAGCCACTTGAGCTCGTCGCCCACGGGGTCGGTGGCCGTGCGGTCGAGGATCTTCCGGTACGACTTGAAGGCGCTGCGCAGCCGCCGCGTCGCGACCCTCATCTGGTGCACGGAGTCGGGCAGTTCGCGGCGGACGGCAGGGTCGAGCGAGACGATCGCGTCGCGCTGGGCGCGGAGGTAGGCGAGGACGTGGTCCCCGGCACAGCCGGGTCCCTCGCCGACGGCCTCGTGCACCACCGCGGCCACCGCCTCGCTCTTCCCGGCCTTCTTGCCGCCGTTCACGGACGTCTCGGTCCTGGCCCTGCGGCCGGTGTCCTCGCGCGGTTCGGTCCCGTCCAGCGCCCTGGCCAGCTTCGAGGTCGACGCCGAGCGCCGCACGCCCGCCTTCTTCAGCTTCTTCTCGACCTTGTCGAGGAGCGCGGGGTCGCCGCCGTCCGCCAGCTCCACCTCGGCCTCGGTCCAGTCGACGGTGCCGGCGCCGCCCGCGAGCCGCTCGGCCAGTACGCGGTCGACGCTGACCTCGGCGAGCAGGGCGCCGGAGGCGTCGAGGAGGTGGCAGCGGGTCCGTGCGGTCAGCAGCCGTACGACGGGGACCAGTTCGGCCCCGCGCACCCGGGAGCGGACGAGGCCGGCGAGCGCGCGCGGCACCGTGTCGGAGAGCGGCGCCCGGACCTCGTCGCGCACGCCGTCGGCGAGCGACACCGGCAGTTTCAGGTGCCAGCCCTCGTCGGCGCCGCCGGTGCGGCGCCGCAGCGTCACCGATCCCGCGGCCAGGCGCTGGTCGATGGTGTCCCAGTAGACGGCGTCCAGTTCGACGACGCCTCTGTCGACGACGTCCGCGACCCCGGCGACCCCGGACAGGTCGGGCAGCGTCGCGTCCGCCCCGACGTCGTACTTCCGCTCGATCTCGCGCTTCGTCTCCGCCATGAATTGAATCTAGACGCGAAAGACGAAGGCAAACATGCCTACGACAGGACCTGGGCGCGGCCTACGCCGACATCGGGCGCTGCACCTTGATCGACTGGAGCAGCCCCACGGCCACCCAGACCGCGAACATCGACGAACCTCCGTACGAGACGAAGGGCAGCGGGAGACCGGCCACCGGCATGATGCCGAGTGTCATGCCGATGTTCTCGAAGGCCTGGAAGGCGAACCAAGCGATGATCCCGGCGGCGACGATCGTGCCGTACAGCTCGGTCGTCTCGCGGGCGATGCGGCAGGCGCGCCACAGGACGAGGCCGAGCAGCAGCAGGATCGCTCCCGCGCCCACGAAGCCGAGCTCCTCGCCCGCGACCGTGAAGACGAAGTCCGTCTGCTGTTCGGGGACGAACTGGCCGGTGGTCTGGGAGCCCTTGGTCAGACCGGTGCCGGTCAGGCCGCCGGAGCCGATGGCGATGCGCGCCTGGTTGGTGTTGTAGCCGACGCCCGCCGGGTCGAGCGCGGGGTTGGCGAAGGCGGCGAAGCGGGCGATCTGGTAGTCGTCGAGGACGCCGAGCTGCCATATGGCGACGCCACCGGCGACGCCGGTGCCGAGCAGGCCGAACACCCAGCGGTTGGAGGCGCCGGAGGCGAGCAGGACGCCGAGCACGATCATCGCCATGACCATGACCGAACCGAGGTCCGGCATGAGCATCACGATCGCCACGGGCACGGCCGCGAGACCGAGCGCCTGCACGACCGTGCGGTGGTCCGGATGCTCCCGGTCGCCCGCGTCGACGCGGGCCGCGAGCAGCATCGCCATGCCCAGGATGATCGTGATCTTCACGAACTCGGAGGGCTGGAGCGAGAAGCCGCCGCCGAGCACGATCCACGCGTGCGCGCCGTTGATCGTCGCGCCGAGCGGGGTGAGGACGAGCAGCACCAGGAAGACGGAGATGCCGTAGAGGATCGGCACGGCGGTGCGCAGCGTGCGGTGGCCGAGCCAGACGGTGCCGATCATCAGGGCGAAGCCGATGCCGGTGTTCAGGACGTGCTTGAGCGCGAAGGACCACGGGTCGTCGCCGACGAGCTCGGTGCGGTTGCGGGTCGCGGAGTAGACGAGCGCGGTGCCGATCCCGGAGAGCGCGATCGCCGCGAGCAGCATCGGCCAGTCGAGCCGGCGCACTATCGAGTCGCGGGCCAGGAGCCGCGACATGCCGGACCGCTCGGGCCCGTACCCGGAGACGGAGAAACCACTGCCGGTCATCAGTCACGCCTCCAGTCGGCCGCCGGTGGCCCGGCCAGCTGCTGCTCCTCGGCCGGCGGCTTGGGCGCCTCGGGCTTGTACGGCTTGATCTTCGGGGAGTCGATGGAGCCGTCGGTCTCGATCTTCGGCAGGTTCTTCTGCGGTTCGGGCAGGAGGGCCTTCTTCAGGTCCTGCTTGCCGTCGTCGTCGAGGCCGTAGATCGCGTTGTAGATCTTGCGGACTGCGGGCCCCGAGGCGCCCGAGCCCGTACCGCCCTGGGCGATCGTCATGACGATCGTGTAGTCCTTGGTGTACGTCGCGAACCACGAGGTGGTCTGCTTGCCGTAGACCTCGGCGGTACCCGTCTTGGCGTGCATCGGGATCTTCTTCTGCGGCCATCCCTGGAACCGCCAGGCCGCCGTGCCGCGCGTGGCGACGTCGGCGAGGGCACCGTCTATGTCCTTCTGCAGCTTGGCGTCGAACGGCAGCCTGCCGTGCGACTTGGGCGCGATCTCCTCGACCTGCTTGCCGTCGGCGCTGATGATCGCCTTGCCGACGGTGGGGTCGTGGAGGGTGCCTCCGTTGGCGATGGCGGAGTAGATCGTGGCCATCTGTATCGGCGTGACGAGGGTGTCGCCCTGTCCGATGGAGTAGTTGACGGAGTCACCGGCGCGCATCTTCATGCCTTCGAGGCAGTTCTCGTAGGCGATGCGCTCGGCGTAGTCGCCGCCGCTCTTCTTGCCCTGCTTGCACCAGGCGTCCTTGTTGGCCTTCCAGTAGTCCTTCTTCCACTGGCGGTCGGGGACGCGGCCCGTGACCTCGTTGGGGAGGTCGATGCCGGTCTCCTTGCCGAGGCCGAACTGGTGGGCGGTCTTGTAGAACCAGTCCTTGGGGTGCTTCGCCGGCTTGTTGCCGCCGTCCTTGCGCCACTGGTCGTGCGACAGCTTGTAGAAGACGGTGTCGCAGGAGACTTCAAGGGCCTGGCCGAGGGTGATGGAGCCGTGGCCCTTGGACTCGTAGTTCTTGAAGGTCTGGCCGCCGATGGAGTACGAGCTGGGGCAGGGGTAGCGGCCGTTGAAGTCGTAGCCCGCGTTGACCGCCGCGGTCGTCGGGATGACCTTGAAGATCGAGCCGGGGGCGGCCTGGCCCTGGATGGCGCGGTTGAGCAGCGGGTAGTTGGACGTCTTGCCGGTGAGGCGCGCGTAGTCCTTGCCGGAGATGCCGCCGACCCAGGCGTTCGGGTCGTACGTCGGGTTGGAGGCCATGGAGACGACGCGGCCCGTCTTGTTCTCCATGACGACGACGGCGCCCGCGTCGGCCTTGTAGTTCTCCCCGGTGTTCTTGTCGAACTCCTTGCGGGCCTGCTTCATCGCGTCGTTCAGCCAGTACTCGGAGACGGCCTGCACGCGCGCGTCGATGCTGGTGACGACGTTCGCGCCGGACCTGGCCTCGTCCGACTTGGCCTTGCCGATGACGCGGCCGAGGTTGTCGACCTCGTAGCGGGTGACGCCGGCCTTGCCGCGCAGCTGCTTGTCGTACGTGCGCTCCAGACCGGAGCGGCCCACCATGTCCGAGCGGAGGAACGGCGAGTCGGTGTTCTCCGCCTTGTTGATCTCTTCGTCGGTGACGGGCGAGAGATAGCCGAGGACCTGCGCGGTGTTGGACTTGCCGGGCGCGGCGTAGCGGCGCACGGCGGTGGGCTCGGCGGTGATGCCGGGGAAGTCCTCGGAGCGCTCGCGGATCTGCAGGGCCTGCCGGGGCGTGGCCTCGTCGGTGATGGGGATGGGCTGGTACGGCGAGCCGTTCCAGCAGGGCTGCGGCGTCTTGGCGTCGCAGAGGCGGACCTTGCCCGCGACGTCCTCGGGCTTCATGTCGAGGACGTCGGCGAGCTTGGCGAGGACCGCCTTGCCGTCGTCCTTCATCTTCATCAGGTCCGTGCGGGAGGCGGAGACGACCAGGCGGGTCTCGTTGTCGGCGATCGGCACGCCGCGGGCGTCCAGGATGGAGCCGCGCACGGCGGGCTGGACGACCTGCTGGACGTGGTTGCCCGAGGCCTCCTCGGCGTACTCGTCGCCGTTGCGGACCTGGAGGTACCAGAGGCGGCCGCCGAGGGTGAGCAGGAGGGAGACGACGAGGATCTGGATGACGATGAGGCGGATCTGGACGCGTGGGGTCCGTCCGGTCTCGGGGATGTTGGTCACTGCTGCTGCCTCCCCCTCTCAGTGTGCGTACGGGTAGTACGTGTACACGCTCGACCTGTGCGTGTCCGCGGGCGCTCGCGGGGCCGGCCGGGTGGCGTTCACAGGCGCTTGACCCCCTTGATGCGGCCCGCGCGGGCGACTCTGGCCTTGGCCGCCTTCGCCCGCAGGCCGCCGCCGCGCTGGTTGCCGATGCTCAGCCCGGTGCCGGAGGAGAGCCAGCCGGAGGAGACGTCGGCCGCCTTGTTCACGGGCGAGTTCTCCCCCAGCGGGTCGTTCTCGGCGCGCCGGGCGAGGGCGATGATCAGCGGCACCGTGAAGGGCGCGAGCAGCAGGTCGTAGAGCGCGGCGGTGAACAGGAGCCCGATCAGGCCCACATGGCGGGCGGCGGTGTCCCCGACGAGGGAGCCCACGCCCGCGTAGAGCAGCGTCGATCCGATGGCGGCGCTGACGACCACGACGAGGGGTCCGGTGGCGGAGCGGAGCCGGCCGTTGTCGGGCTTGGCGAGGCCCGCGAGGTAGCCGACGACGCAGAGCACCAGTGCGTACCGCCCGACGGCGTGGTCGGCCGGCGGCGCCAGGTCGGCGAGGAGCCCGGCGCAGAAGCCGACGAGGGCGCCGCCGACGTGGCCGTAGACGAGGGCGAGGCCGAGGACGGTGAGCAGGACCAGGTCGGGCACCGCGCCCGGGAGTTGGAGCCGGGCCAGGACGCTGACCTGGATGACGAGGGCGACGACGACGAGGGCGGTGGAGAGCAGGATTCGGTTGAGGCGCATGGGTCCGGTCTCCTACTGCTCGTCGTCGCCGGTGTCGGCGCCTTCGGCGGGCGGCCGGCCCGACGGGGTGGCCGTGACGGTCACCGTCGGGGTCGGCTTGGGCTTCTCGGGCTTCTTCGGCAGGACCGTGTCGCGCGGGTCCTCGCGGGGTGCCTCGACGACGACACCGACGATGTCGAGCTTGGTGAACCCGGCGTACGGCTTCACGTAGATGTTGCGGGTGAGGTCGCCGCCCGAGGGGTCGACGCGGACGACCTCGCCGACCGGGACGCCCGGCACGAACGGCTTGTCCTTGCGCGAGCCGAAGGTGACCAGGCGGTCGCCCTTCTTGACCTTGGCCTTGCCGTTGAGCAGCTGGACGGAGAGCGGACGGTCGCCCTGGCCGGTGGCGAAGCCGAGCTCGTCGGTCTTCTCCATGCGGGTGCCGACGGTGAAGTCGGGGTCGTTGGCGAGCAGGACGGTCGCGGTGCTCGGGCCGACCGTGGTGACGCGGCCGACCAGTCCGTCGCCGTTCAGGACGGTCATGTCGCGCTTGATTCCGTCGTGGGCACCGGCGTCGATGGTGACGGTCCAGGAGAAGCCCTGGGCCGCTCCTATCCCGATGACCTCGGCACCCTTGATGCCGTACTGGCCCGCGCCCGCCTTCTTCAGCATGCTGTCGAGCTGGTGCACCCGGCTGCGGTTGCGGTCGTCGCTGCCGAGCTTCGCCTTCAGGGCGGCGTTCTGGCGTTCCAGTTCGGCGATGCGGTTGTGGCGCTCTCCTGAGTCGCGTACCGCGCCGATGGCGTTGCCGATCGGGTCGACGGCGGAGGACATCCCCTCCTCGACCGGACCGAACACCGTCGCGGCGGCCCGGCGGGCACCGTCGACCGGTGAGTCCTCGCCGCCGCGGATGTCCACCGTGATCAAAGCGAACGCGATGGCGACCAGCAGCACCAGGAGCAGCCGGCTCTCTCGTGTGTCCCTCACGTGCGGCGGCGTGCCTTCCTCAATCGGATTCCGTGGAATCTGCGGGTTCCACGGGTTTCTGGGGAATTCTTCTGCCTTGCCTCTATATCAACGATCCGCCGCACGAGATGGCAGGCACTCGTACGGCGGATGTCGGCGCGTCAGATCATCTGCGCGGCTGGGCGTCAAGCACCTGCTGCAACGCCTCGAACTCCTCGACGCACTTTCCGGAGCCGAGCGCCACGCTGTCGAGCGGGTCCTCGGCGATGTGGATCGGCATGCCGGTCTCCCGGCGCAGCCGCTCGTCGAGGCCGCGCAGCAGGGCGCCGCCACCGGTGAGAACGATGCCGCGGTCCATCACGTCACCCGACAGTTCCGGCGGGCACTTGTCGAGGGTGGTCTTCACCGCGTCGACGATCGCGTTGACCGGCTCCTCGATGGCCTTGCGGACCTCGGCGGCGGAGATGACAACGGTCTTGGGCAGCCCGGAGACCAGGTCACGGCCGCGGATCTCGGTGTGCTCGTCGGCGTCCATGTCGTACGCCGAACCGATGGTGATCTTGATCTGTTCGGCGGTGCGCTCGCCGAGGAGGAGGGAGTACTCCTTCTTGATGTGCTGGATGATCGCGTTGTCCAGCTCGTCGCCGGCGACACGGATGGACTGCGCCGTGACGATTCCGCCGAGCGAGATGACGGCGACCTCGGTGGTGCCGCCGCCGATGTCGACCACCATGTTGCCGGTGGCCTCGTGGACCGGCAGGCCGGAGCCGATGGCCGCGGCCATGGGCTCCTCGATGATGTGCACCTGGCGGGCGCCGGCCTGCGAGGAGGCCTCGATGACGGCGCGGCGCTCGACGCCCGTGATGCCCGAGGGCACGCAGACGACGACGCGCGGGCGGGCGAGGTAGCGCCGCTTGTGAATCTTCAGGATGAAGTAGCGGAGCATCCGCTCCGTGATCTCGAAGTCGGCGATGACGCCGTCCTTCAGCGGACGCACCGCGACGATGTTGCCGGGCGTGCGCCCGATCATCTTCTTCGCCTCGGCGCCGACCGCGAGGATGCCACCGGTGTTGGTGTTGATCGCGACGACGGACGGCTCGTTGAGTACGATCCCCCGACCCCTGACGTACACCAGCGTGTTGGCGGTCCCGAGGTCGACAGCCATGTCACGGCCGATGAACGACATGTTGTTCCCCATGAGGATGCGTCTGGCCTTCCCTATTGGAGCGTTTGATGGCTTTTTAGGTAGGCGAGGTGGGTGCTGTGTGGCAGTGGAGGCTTCCATCGTAGTCTCGGCTGCGCGAACACGGCGCTAGGGTCTTCGCCATTGTCAGCAGATGATGCGTCGCCTCGCCTTTTCAGACGTGCCATCGGAGGCACGGGTTCCCCCAATTGGGGTTGCATATGCCAAAGGACGGCCGGATTTCTCCGGCCGTCCCAGCACTGGTCCGGCTCCGTCCTGACGCCGCGTCAAGAAACCATGACGAAGGTTTTGCGGTTCAGGCGGCGCCCGGGAAGAAGATCTTGAGCTCGCGCTCGGCGGACTCCTCGGAGTCCGAGGCGTGAATCAGGTTCTCCCGGACGATCGTGCCGAAGTCGCCGCGGATCGAGCCCGGCGCCGCGGCGATCGGGTCGGTCGGCCCGGCGAGCGCGCGCACGCCCTCGATGACCCGCTCCCCCTCGACGACGAGCGCGACGACCGGCCCCGACGACATGAAGGCGACCAACGGCTCGTAGAAGGGCTTGCCCTTGTGCTCCCCGTAGTGCTGCTCCAGGGTCTCCTGGTCCAGCGAACGCAGCTCCAGCGCGGAGATCGTCCAGCCCGCCTTGCGCTCGATGCGCCCGATGATCTCTCCGACCAGCCCACGACGGACGGCGTCGGGCTTCAGCAGGACGAGGGTGCGCTGGCTCATGTGCGGCTCCAAGAGGTGTTCTTACGATCTTTACGATCACGGGGGTTGCCCGGCACGATACCGAGCCGGTGGGGGTGGGGGTGCCGCAGGGCTGGGGGTGGGGGCGGTTCCGGGTGCCGAGGCCCCGGAACCGGGTGGGGGCGCGGAGTGCGCGGGGTCAGGCCGGTTCTGCCGATTGCGCCGCGAAACGCGCCTTCGCCTCGTCGATTTTGCGGCCGAAGTGGACCGACGCCCACCACAGGGCGGCGAACACCGCGCCCAGGAAGAACATCGTCGGCACCACGAATCCGCTCGCGATCAGCGCGATCTGCAGCGCCCAGCCGAGCTGCACCCCGCCGGGCCGGGTGATCATTCCGCAGAGCAGCACGGACACCGCCATCGCGATGCCGCAGACCGTCCAGACCGTGCCCATGGACAGGTCCTCGTCCTTCATGGCGACCAGACCCGCGAAGCCGATGACGAAGAACTCGCCGATCAGCGTCGAGGCGCAGAGCGTACGCACAGGAATCAGCCTCTCCCCAGGAGCAGCCGGGCCTCGCCGACCGTGATGACGGAACCAGTGATGAGCACGCCGCCGCCCGCGTACTCCCCCTCTTCCTCGGCGAGGGTGATCGCCGCCTCCAGGGCGTCGTCCAGACGCGGCTCGACCTGCACGCGCTCGTCGCCGAAGACCTCGACGGCCAGGCCCGCGAGCGTGTCCGCGTCCATCGCACGATGGCTGGAGTTCTGCGTGACGACAACCTCGGCGAAGATCGGCTCGAAGGCTTCGAGCACCCCCTTCATGTCCTTGTCGTCGCTCGCGCCGACCACGCCGATCAGCCGGCTGAAGTCGAACGCCTCGCTGACCGCGGCGGCCGCGGCGCGGGCCCCCGCCGGGTTGTGCGCGGCGTCCAGGACGACGGTGGGCGAGCGCCGCACCACCTCCAGGCGGCCGGGCGAGGCCACCGTCGCGAACGCCTTGCGGATCGTGTCGATGTCCAGCGGGCGCGCGTGCTGCGAGCCGATGCCGAAGAACGCCTCGACCGCGGCGAGCGCCACCGCGGCGTTGTGCGCCTGGTGTTCGCCGTGCAGCGGCAGGAAGATCTCCTCGTACTCGCCGCCGAGCCCGCGGAGCGTCATGAGCTGGCCGCCGACCGCGACCTGGCGGGCGACGACGCCGAACTCCAGGCCCTCGCGGGCCACCGTCGCGTCCGCCTCGACGGCCTTCTTCAGGAGCACCTGCGCGGCGTCCACCTGCTGCTGAGCCATGATCACCGTCGAGCCCGGCTTGATGATGCCGGCCTTCTCCTTGGCGATCTCGCCGGGCGTGGAGCCGAGGCGGTCCGTGTGGTCCAGGTCGATGGGGGTGATGACGGCCACCGAGCCGTCGATCACGTTCGTCGCGTCCCAGCTGCCGCCCATGCCGACCTCGACGACGGCGACGTCCACGGGGGCGTCCGCGAAGGCCGCGTACGCCATGCCGGTGAGCACCTCGAAGAAGGAGAGGCGGTACTCCTGCCTGGCGTCGACCATGTCGACGTAGGGCTTGATGTCGTTGTAGGTCTCGACGAAGCGCTCCGCCTCGACGGGGCTGCCGTCCAGGCTGATCCGCTCGGTGATCGACTGGACGTGGGGCGAGGTGTAGCGCCCCGTGCGCAGATCGAAGGCGGAGAACAGCGCCTCGATCATGCGGGCCGTGGACGTCTTGCCGTTCGTCCCCGTGATGTGGATCGAGGGGTACGCGCGCTGGGGCTCACCCAGGACGTCCATCAGCGCGGCGATGCGGCTGACGGAGGGCTCCAGCTTCGTCTCGCCCCAGCGGCCGGCGAGCTCCGTCTCCACCTCGCGCAGCGCCCTGTCCACTTCCGGATCAGTGGGACGGGCGGGGATGTCGCCCTGCGGCGGGCCCGCCTGGGCACGCAGGGTGCGGCTGCCGGCCTCGATCACCGCGAGGTCGGGGTCACGGTCCGTCTCGGCGCCGACGATCTCCTCGAAGGCGTCGTCGGGCTCGGCGGGTCGGTCGTCGTCATGCGGGGAGAGGTCACTCACGCACGCCAGTCTACGGAGCGGTGCCGACACTCGCCGTCAGGACCTCCACGTTGTCCCCCGGGACCTTTGTCGGGACCTTTGGCCCGTCCGATTCGGGACCTTGGTCCCTCCGCTCGGGAGAGCCACCGGGCAAACTTGGCGATCATGGACATAGGTATCGACCTCGGCACTGCGAACACTCTCCTCTACGTGCGCGGCAAGGGGATCGTGCTCAACGAGCCGTCGGTGGTCGCCGTGCGGTCGGGCAGGGGAGGCAAGAGCGGGGTGCTCGCCGTGGGGACGGAGGCCAAGGAGACGATCGGGCGTACGCCCGGGTCCATCACCGCCATCCGTCCGCTGCGGGACGGCGTGATCAGTGACTACGAAGCGGCCGAGGAGATGATCCGGCACTTCGTGCGCAAGGCCGTGCCGGGGCGCCGCCCCCGTACGCGCATGGTCGTGTGCGTGCCGAGCGGGGTCACGCCCGTCGAGCGGCGCGCCATCGTGCACGCCGCGCAGCGGGCCGGGGCGCGGGCCGTGCACCTCGTGGAGGAGCCGATGGCCGCGGCCATCGGGGCGGGGCTGCCGGTCGCCGAGCCCCGCGGGTCGATGGTCGTCGACATCGGCGGCGGCACGACCGAGGTCGCGGTGATCTCCCTGGGCGGCATCGTCACGGCCCAGTCCCTGCGGGTGGGCGGCGACCGGCTCGACGCGGCCATCACCGACTTCGTACGCAAGGAGCACGCGCTGCTCATCGGCGAGCGCACCGCCGAGGACATCAAGGTCGGCATCGGCTCCGCGTGGCCCGTGCCGGGTGAGGACGCGCTGGAGATGCGGACGTTCACCGTGCGGGGGCGGGAGAAGGTGGGCGGTCTGCCGAAGACGGTGGACCTGACGGCGCGCGAGGTGCGGGCGGCTCTGGACGAGCCGGTCGAGCACATCATCGCCGCGGTCAAGGCGACCCTGGAGGAGTGCCCGCCGGAGCTGTCCGGCGACATCATGGAGCACGGCATCGTGCTGACGGGCGGCGGCGCGCTGCTCCCCGGCCTCGACCTGCGAATCGCCTCCGGTACGGGGATTCCCGTCTTCGTCGCCGATGATCCGCTGGACAGTGTCGCGATGGGGTGCGGGAAGTGTGTCGAGGACTTCGACGGGCTTGAGCGGGTGATGTCTGCGGCGTAGGCCTTCGGCCGGGGGTGCGTTCTTCGTCTGCGGGGCCGTGGGGGCTTGTCGCGCAGTTCCCCGCGCCCCTAGGTAACCCTGGCGTCCCCTCACCCTCAGGGTGCTGCCCCCGGGGCGATGCGGTGGACCGCCCAGGGGCGCGGGGAACTGCGCGAGTACCCCCCACCGGCCCGCGGCAGGCGGCGTCGCGTCAGGCCCCCGTCAGTTCGCCCGCCGACAGCGTCGCCCGGACCTCGTACGCGTCCCCCCGCGGCCCCGCCGCGAACGTGCCGCCCACCGCTCGGATCCGTTCCGCCATGCCCGTCGTGCCCGTGCCCGCCGAGACCGGGGCGGCGGGCGGGGCCGTGGTGGGGAGCGGGTTGGTCACCGTGATGTCCAGGCGGTCGGCGCACAGGGCCACGCGGACCGTCACCTTTTCGCCCGGCGCGTGCTTCGCCGCGTTCGTCAGGCACTCCTGGACCACCCGGTGGACCGCCGCCTGACGGAGCGGGGAGAGGCGGTGGGCCTCGTCTGCGATCAGGAGGTCGACGGGGCTGCCCGCGCGGCCGCTGCGCTCCGCCAGTTCGGGGAGCGCGTCCAGGCCGGGGGTCGGCGCGCCGTCCGTGCCGCGTTGCACGATGATCTCGTTCAGCATCCGGTGCGCGCTGCGCGCCGTCTCCGAGAGTTCCTCGAAGTCGTTCTCGAAGGGGCCGCCCGAGGCCCGGCGCGCAAGCACCTGGGAGCGCACGCTCAGCAGCGTGAGCTCGCGGCCGACGAAGTCGTGCACGTCCCGCGAGATGCGGACCCGCTCCTGCTGGACGGCGTGCAGCGTGTCGGTCTCCGCGCGCTGCGCCGCCAGCGCACGGACCAGGTCCTGCCGGTTCGCGGCGACGCCGACGCCCGCCGCGAGCACCCCGATCGGGACGACCAGGCTCAGGAACGAGCCGAGCGTGGACCCCCGGTGCACCGGCCAGCCCGGCAGGCTGAACATCACGTACGCGAAGGCGACGTATCCGATGACGCCGAGCGTCCCGGCCAGCCGGCCCCGGTAGCGCCCCAGCGAGTAGAGCACGAACTGGGCCAGCGTCAGCTCGTGCAGCCAGCCCAGGAAGAGCAGCGCGATCCCGTACGTCACCCAGGGCAGCCTGCGCCGCAGCAGCAGCGTGGACGCGCCGGCCGCGAGGGCCAGGACGGCGAGCGGGCCGTTGAGGGAGTTGTCCGCCTCGGCGAGGCCGGGCACGTCCAGGCTCATCAGCGCGAAGGCGCTGGCCGCCGTGAGCGCGTCCTGGGCCCGCGGCGCCCGGGACCAGCGCCCGCAGAGGCGGCCGGCCGTGGCCGCCGCCTGGCGTATCGCCTGGGCGGCGGGCAGGTTGCGCATGCCTTCCATCATCCAAGGTCTTTCGGCCCGGACCACCGGACTTAGGTCCTTGATTTGGTGATTTGCCGCACCCTGGGCTTTTGCGGGCGAACCATCGGGTGTGCACACAACGGGTGTACTTTCGGCGCGGCTGCCCGGCCCCGGGGAGCCGCGGGGGTCAAATCGGACCATGTGGTATGCCCAGAACCCCGCCAGGCGGACCCATCAGCTCGCCGGTGACGCCGGCATCCTCCTGTGGACCGCGCTGTGGGCCACCGCCGCCGTCCTCACGTACCGGCTGGCCTGCCTGCTCGCCCTCCCCCGCGCCCTGCAGCAACACGACGCGCCGCTGCCACTGGTCGGCGGCCGTGTCGACACCGCGCTGCGGCGCGTCGCGGACGTCGTCGACGCCATGGATCCGGTGGCCGTCCGGGCGGCCGTGGCCGTGGGCGCCCTCGCCCTCTTCGTCCTGCCCGTCGGCCTCGTCCTGGCCGCCTGGCTGCCGCGCCGGCTGCGCTGGATCCGGCAGGCGGGCGCGGCCCGCGATCTCGCCGCCTCAGACGACGGCCGCGAGATCCTCGCCCTGCGCACCCTGCTCAGACCGCTCCACGAGGTGGCGGCGACCGCTGCGAACATCGCGGGCGCCACCCCCGGCAGCCTCGCCGAGGGCTGGCGCAACGGTGACCCCCAGACCCTGGCCGCACTGGCCGAGGCCGAGCTCGAACGGCTCGGCCTCGACCTGCTGCCGCGCATCCCGGAGGAGCTCGGCCCCATCGGACGGCAGGCGACCGGGCCCGTCGCCGAGTCCATCACCTAGCCAGGGGCGCTAGCAGGACGTGCGAAGGCCCCGGAACCGCTCTGACGGTTCCGGGGCCTTCGGCTGTGCGGTGGGTGCTACGCGGCCGGCAGTGCCTCCAGCTGCGCCTGCAGGCGGGCGATGTCGGCCTCCGCCTTGGTGAGGCGGCCGCGGATCTTGTCGACCACGTTGTCCGGCGCCTTCGCCAGGAACGCCTCGTTGCCCAGCTTCGCCTCGGCCTGCGCCTTCTCCTTCTCGGCGGCGGCGAGGTCCTTGGCGAGGCGCTTGCGCTCGGCCGCCACGTCGATCGTGCCCGACAGGTCGAGCGCGACCGTGGCGCCCGAGACCGGCAGCGTCGCCGTCGCCGTGAAGGCGTCGCCCTCCGGCTGGAGGCGCAGGAGCTGGCGGATGGCCGCCTCGTGCGGGGCGAGCGCCGTGCCGTCGAGGGTCAGGCGGGCCGGGACCTTCTGGCCCGGCTGCAGACCCTGGTCGGCGCGGAAGCGGCGGACCTCGGTGATGACCTGCTGGAGCGTCTCGATCTCCTGCTCGGCGGCGGCGTCGCGGAAGCCACTGTCCGCGGGCCAGTCGGCGATGACGAGCGACTCGCCGCCGGTCAGCGCCGTCCAGAGCGTCTCCGTCACGAACGGGACGATCGGGTGGAGCAGGCGCAGCGTGACGTCGAGGACCTCGCCGAGGACGCGGGCCGAGACCTTCGCGCCCTCGCCGCCCGCCATGAAGGTCGTCTTGGAGAGCTCGACGTACCAGTCGAAGACCTCGTCCCACGCGAAGTGGAAGAGGGCGTCCGAGAGCTTGGCGAACTGGAAGTCGTCGTAGAGCGCGTCGACTTCGGCGACCGTCGCGTTGAGGCGGGAGAGCACCCAGCGGTCGGTGGCGGACAGCTGCTCGGCCGGGGGCAGCTCGCCCTCGATCGTGGCGCCGTTCATCATCGCGAAGCGCGTGGCGTTCCAGATCTTGTTGGCGAAGTTGCGCGAGCCCTGGACCCAGTCCTCGCCGATCGGCACGTCCGTGCCGGGGTTGGCGCCGCGGGCGAGCGTGAAGCGCAGGGCGTCCGAGCCGTACTTGTCCATCCAGTCCAGCGGGTTGACCGCGTTGCCGAAGGACTTCGACATCTTCTTGCCGAACTGGTCGCGGACCATGCCGTGCAGCACGATCGTGTGGAACGGCGGGGTGCCGTCCATCGCGTACAGGCCGAACATCATCATCCGGGCGACCCAGAAGAAGAGGATGTCGTAGCCGGTGACCAGGACGGAGTTCGGGTAGAACTTCGCGAGCGATTCCGTCTGCTCGGGCCAGCCGAGGGTGGAGAACGGCCACAGGCCCGAGGAGAACCACGTGTCGAGCACGTCGTTGTCCTGCGTCCAGCCCTCGCCCGTCGGGGCCTCGTCGTCGGGGCCGACGCAGACGACCTCGCCGTTCGGGCCGTACCAGACCGGGATGCGGTGGCCCCACCAGAGCTGGCGCGAGATGCACCAGTCGTGGAGGTTGTCGACCCAGTCGAAGTACCGCTTCTCCATCTCCTGCGGGTGGATCTTGACCTTGCCGTCACGGACCGCGTCGCCCGCGGCCTTCGCGAGCGGGCCGACCTTGACCCACCACTGCATCGACAGGCGCGGCTCGATGGTGGTCTTGCAGCGCGAGCAGTGGCCGACCGAGTGCGTGTACGGGCGCTTCTCGGCGACGATGCGGCCCTCGGCGCGCAGCGCGCCGACGATGGCGGAGCGGGCCTCCAGGCGGTCCAGGCCCTGGAAGGGGCCGGGGACGGTGATCACGGCGTGCTCGTCCATGACCGCGATGTTCGGCAGCGAGTGGCGCTGGCCGATCTCGAAGTCGTTCGGGTCGTGCGCCGGGGTCACCTTGACGGCGCCGGTGCCGAACTCGGGGTCGACGTGCTCGTCGGCGACGACCGGGATCGTGCGGTTGGTCAGCGGCAGCTTGATCTGCTTGCCGACGAGGTGCTTGTACCGCTCGTCCTCGGGGTGGACCGCGACGGCGGTGTCGCCGAGCATCGTCTCGGCGCGAGTGGTGGCGACGACGAGCGTCTCGTCCCCCTCGCCGTACTTGATCGACACCAGCTCGCCGTCGTCGTCCTGGTACTCGACCTCGATGTCCGAGATCGCCGTCAGGCAGCGCGGGCACCAGTTGATGATGCGCTCGGCGCGGTAGATCAGCTCGTCGTCGTAGAGCTTCTTGAAGATGGTCTGGACGGCCTGCGAGAGGCCCTCATCCATCGTGAACCGCTCGCGCTCCCAGTCGACGCCGTCACCGAGACGGCGCATCTGCCCGGAGATCTGACCGCCGGACTCCCCCTTCCACTTCCAGACGCGCTCGATGAACTCCTCGCGCCCGAGGTCGTGGCGGGACTTGCCCTCCTTGGCGAGCTCGCGCTCCACCACGTTCTGCGTGGCGATGCCCGCGTGGTCCATGCCGGGCTGCCAGAGCGTCTCGTGGCCCTGCATGCGCTTGCGGCGGGTGAGGGCGTCGATGAGCGTGTGCTCGAAGGCGTGGCCGAGGTGGAGTGCGCCGGTCACGTTCGGCGGCGGGATCACGACGGTGTACGGGGGCTTCTCGCTCTTCTCGTCGGCCGAGAAGTAACCCCGTTCCACCCAGCGCTCGTACAGCGGCCCCTCTACCTCGGCCGGCGCGTACTGGGTCGGCAGTTCGGGAGTGGTCGCTGGGGGCTGCTGCTGAGCGTTCTCGGTCACGCGGTCAGTTTAGAGGGGTCACCGAGCGGTCCAGAAACCGGAATCTTCGATAACGGTTGCCGCCACGCCCCCCACGGGGTCACGGCTTCGTCCAGGATGGCCGGAACACATCAATTCCCACGGGGGGACCCACGTCATGAGCGACAACCAGCCGGGCCCGTACGGGCAGCAGCCACTCCAGCCGGGGCCCTACGGCCAGCAGCCCCAGCAGGGTTACGGACAGCCGGGTTACGGACAGCCGCAGCAGCCGTCCCAGCCCGGTTACGGCTACCCCCAGCAGCCGCCTCAGCAGCCCGGATACGGCCAGCCCCAGCAGCCCGGCCCCTACGGGCAGCCGCCGCAGGGCCCCTACGGGCAGCAGCAGCCGCAGGCCCCGTACGGGCAGGTCCCGCCCCCGCCGCCCGGTGGCGGCAGCGGCGGCAAGAAGAAGACCGGGCTCGTCATCGGCGCGGTCGCCGTGGTCGCGGCGCTCGGTGTCGGCGCCTACTTCGTCTTCGGCGGCAGCGACTCGACGTCGGTCGAGGACGACGGCGCGCACAGGCTGGTGCCGCCGGGCTCGGTGGGCGAGTACAAGAAGAGCGACGAAGCGGGTGCCCCCGACGGAGGCCCGCTCGGCTCCGGCGACAAGAAGAACGCCGAGGAGATCGGCATCAAGGACCCGCACAACGTGTCGGCCACGTACGAAACCGGCGCGACCCTCAAGGGGAAGCAGATGAGCTTCCAGGGGATGTACGGCGACATCGACGACCCTGAGCAGGCCGTCGACGACGGCTTCGCCAAGGCGGACGAGAACACCGAGAAGGAGTCGGGCAAGTCCACCGACGAAGGTGACGAGGTCGAACTCACCGGCAGCCCCGAGACCGTCGAGCCCGACGGCCTCGACAACGCCGTCATGAAGTGCCAGACCGCCAGCATCAAGGACGACGGCGGCGAGACGAAGCTGCCGATCTGCATGTGGGCCGACCACAGTACGTACGGCATCGTGTTCGGCGTCGACGTGGCGGCGATGGCGAAGGGGAAGGGAGGCGGCATGGCCGCGGACGACGTCGCCGAGTTCGCCGCCGACCTGCGCAAGGCCGCCCGCGTCAAGGCGTAGCGGAGCATAGGGGGAGGAAAGGCCCGGGGCGGTGCGCCGTCCCGGGTCTTCGTACGTCCGGCCTATGGAACAGCCCTTCAACAACTCCGCATCGATCCGACCCGGGAGCCCAACCCCGAGCGCACGTCCGCGAGGATGTTCGAAACATATAAGCATCGGGAGGGACCCCCAGTAATGAGCTACAACCAGCCGGGCCCGTACGGCGGGCAGCAGCCCCAGCAGCCCGGGCCGTACGGCCAGCAGCCGCAGCAGCCTGGCCCCTACGGTCAGCCGCCGCAGGCGCCCCAGCCCGGCTAAGGCTACCCCCAGCAGGCCCCGCAGCAGGCGCCCCAGCAGGGCGGCTACAGCCAGCCCCAGCAGCCCGGCCCCTACGGGCAGCAGCCCCAGGCCCCGTACGGCCAGATGCCTCCGCAGGCCCCGTACGGGCAGGTTCCGCCGCCGCCCCCGGGCGGTGGCAAGAAGAAGACCGGCATCATCATCGCCACCGTGGCCGTGGTCGCCGCGGCCGCCGTCGGCGGTTACGTCCTCCTCGCGGGCGGCGACGACGACAAGGGCGGCAAGAACGGCGGATCCTCGAACGTCGCGGGGGGCGGTGGCGAGGACGGCGGCATCAAGGACGACGGGCCGCACAAGCTGACCACGCCGATGACCGTCCTGACCGACTACAAGAAGAACGAGGAGCAGTCCAGCGGCCTCAACAGCATCGACCTCGACAAGGCCGAGGCCGCGGGGGTGAAGAACCCCAAGGACGTGCACGCCGGGTACCAGTCGGGCTCCAAGGAGAACCCGATGGCGCAGAAGATCCTCAGCTTCGGCGGCGTCTACGGGGACATCGAGGACCCGGAAGGGGTCGTCGACCACATGTTCACCAACGCCAAGAAGAAGAACGAGACCTCCGGCAGCGGCACCGGCCAGAAGGTCACGCTGGTCGGCGAGCCCAAGGAGTACAAGCCCGCCGAGCTCGACGGCGCCGTTCTCAAGTGCCAGGAGATGAAGGTCGCGATGGGCGGCGGGGCGGGTACGTCCGGCTCCTCGGCCGGCTCCTCGTCCGGCTCCTCGGGACCGAGCGAGATGTCCGCGGCGACCTGCATCTGGGGTGACCACAGCACCATCGGCTACGTCGTCACCACGGACGTCGCGAGCGCGCTGTCCGGCAGCGCCGCCGACCTCGACGAGGCCTCGACCACCACGGCCAGGTTCCGCGGGGAAGTCCGCGTCAAGAGCTGACGCCCGCCGGGCCGTGTGCGCGGGCCCGGGTGATTCTGAACGTACTGGGGCCCGGTCATGCGACCGGGCCCCGTTGCGTCAGGATGTCGGAAACACATAAAGCATTTCGGAGGGGAACCCCCATGAGCTACCACCAGCCGGGTCCGTACGGCGGGCAGCAGCCCCAGCAGCCCGGCCCGTACGGCGGCGGGCAGCCCCAGCAGCCGGGGCCCTACGGGCAGCCCCCGCAGCAGCCCGGCCCCTACGGCCAGCCGCCGCAGGCGCCCCAGCCCGGCTACGGCTACCCCCAGCAGGCGCCCCCGGCGCAGCCCCAGCCCGGCTACGGCTACCCGCAGCAGGCGCCCCAGCAGGGCGGCTACAGCCAGCCCCAGCAGCCCGGCCCCTACGGGCAGTTCCCCCAGCAGGCCCCCTACGGGCAGGTCCCTCCGCCGCCCCCGGGCAGCGGCAAGAAGAAGACGGGCATCATCATCGCCACCGTCGCCGTGGTCGCCGCGGCCGCCGTCGGCGGCTACTTCCTCCTGGCGGGCAAGGACGACGACAAGGGCGGCTCCTCGACCGTCGCGGACGGCGGCATCAAGGACGACGGCCCGCACACGCTGACCACGCCCGGCACGCTCCTCGGCGAGTACGAGAAGAACGAGGGCGACAGCGGCGGCTTCAACTCCAGCGACCTGACGGCCGCGGAGAAGGCGGGCGTGAAGGATCCCCAGGACGTGGACGCCGCCTACAAGTCGGGGGACGACAGCAACCCCCTGGCGCAGAAGGCGATCCAGTTCATGGGCGTCTACGGCGACATCGACAAGCCCGAGAAGGTCGTCGACGCCATGTTCGCCAAGCTCAAGCACGACTCCCAGGGCAAGAACTCGGAGACCGGCGAACTGGTCGGCAGCCCCAAGGACTTCAGCACGGGCGCCGCGGCCCTCAAGTGCCAGGAGTCGGTGATCGAGAACGACAACGCGAGCAGCGGCTCGTCCTCGGGGCCCAAGGAGATCCGCATGCCGGTCTGCATCTGGAGCGACCACAGCACCCTCGGCGTCGTGGTCCCCGTCGAGGTCGCGAACGCCATGGCGGGCAAGCTCTCGCTCGACAACGCCTCGGCCACCGCGCTCAAGGTCCGCAAGGAAGTCCGTGTGAAGGCCTGACCTTCCTCACGTGACGTGCGTACGACGGAGGGGGGGGGCCCCCGTGCAACACCGGGGGCCCCCCCCCTCAGAACCAGGGACCACCCCAGCGGCAGAAAGCCCAAAAAGAAAAAC
>NZ_JBHVZA010000006.1:0-10419 GCF_042880275.1 Streptomyces sp. NPDC058308 | reverse complement strand
TCATTGTCCGCTGGTTTTCGGCCCTCCCCTCCCCCCTGGGCGGTGCGCCCGCGGGGGGGGCCCCCCCGCCCCCCGGGGGGGCCCCCCCCCTCCGTCGTACCGCGCAACCGGCCTGCGGCTACGCGGACTTCTGCTCACCGGCGCCCGGACCGCGCGCGTCGCGCGGCACCAGCGTCGGGTTCACGTTCGAGCGGACGACGTCCGCCGTGATGACGACGCGGGCCACGTCCTTGCGGGACGGCACCTCGTACATCACCGACTGCAGGACCTCTTCCATGATGGCGCGGAGCCCCCGGGCGCCGGTCTGCCGCAGGATCGCCTGGTCCGCGATGGCCTCGAGGGACTCACGCTCGAAGTCCAGCTCCACGCCGTCGAGTTCGAACAGGCGCTGGTACTGCTTCACGAGCGCGTTGCGCGGCTCGACGAGGATCTGCAGCAGGGCCTCGCGGTCGAGGTTGTGGACCGAGGTGATCACGGGGAGGCGGCCGATGAACTCGGGGATCATCCCGAACTTCACCAGGTCCTCCGGCATGATGTCCTCGAACTGGTCCTTCTCCTCCATCTCGCGCTTGGAGCGGATGGTGGCGCCGAAGCCGATGCCCTTCGCGCCCGCCCGCGACTCGATGATCTTCTCGAGACCGGAGAAGGCTCCGCCCACGATGAAGAGCACGTTCGTCGTGTCGATCTGGATGAATTCCTGGTGCGGGTGCTTGCGGCCGCCCTGCGGCGGAACGGAGGCCGTGGTGCCCTCCAGGATCTTCAGCAGAGCCTGCTGAACACCCTCGCCGCTGACATCGCGGGTGATCGAGGGGTTCTCGCTCTTGCGAGCCACCTTGTCGATCTCGTCGATGTAGATGATCCCGGTCTCGGCCTTCTTGACGTCGTAGTCAGCCGCCTGGATCAGCTTGAGCAGGATGTTCTCGACGTCCTCGCCGACATAGCCCGCCTCCGTCAGAGCCGTCGCGTCCGCGATGGCGAACGGGACGTTCAGCATGCGCGCGAGCGTCTGCGCGAGGAGCGTCTTGCCGGATCCCGTCGGGCCGAGCAGCAGGATGTTGGACTTCGCGAGTTCGATCGCGTCGTCACGGCCCTGTGCGCCGCCGTTCTCTCCGGCCTGGACCCGCTTGTAGTGGTTGTACACCGCTACCGAGAGGGCCTTCTTCGCGGGCTCCTGGCCCACGACATAGCCCTCAAGGAATTCGTAGATCTCGCGAGGCTTGGGCAGTTCCTCCCAGCGCACCTCGCTCGTCTCCGCGAGCTCTTCCTCGATGATCTCATTACAGAGGTCGATGCACTCATCGCAGATGTACACACCGGGGCCTGCGATGAGCTTCTTGACCTGCTTCTGACTCTTTCCGCAGAACGAGCACTTGAGCAGATCGCCGCCGTCACCGATGCGTGCCACGAGGTGCTTCCCCTTCGCCTGGGAGACGCCACGTTCAGCGGCTCCTGGTGCCTCATATCCGACGGTACCCTGCCGGGCCCCCCGTTCGGGCCCCCCTTGGCACGGTTCACTTCGACGCGAGTCGTACGCGAACCATGCCAAGGAGCGGCAGATGCTACAGCTCTGCGTCAGGCAACCGCGGAATTGTTCATCTTCCGGGTGGAGATGATCTGGTCGACCAAGCCGTAGGCGAGCGCGTCCTCGGCCGTGAGGATCTTGTCGCGCTCGATGTCGTCGCGGATCTTCTCGATCGGCGTCGTGGAGTGCTTGGCCAGCATCTCCTCCAGCTGCGCACGCATCCGGAGGATTTCGTTGGCGGCGATCTCCAGGTCGGAGACCTGGCCGCGGCCGGTCTCGCTGTAGGGCTGGTGGATCAGCACGCGCGCGTTCGGCAGGGCCATCCGCTTGCCCGGCGTACCGGCCGCGAGGAGCACGGCGGCGGCGGAGGCGGCCTGGCCCATGCAGACGGTCTGCACGTCGGGCTTCACGAACTGCATCGTGTCGTAGATGGCCGTGAGGGCCGTGAACGAGCCGCCCGGGCTGTTGATGTAGATCGAGATGTCGCGGTCGGGGTCCATCGACTCCAGGCACAGGAGCTGCGCCATGACGTCGTTGGCGGACGCGTCGTCGATCTGCACGCCGAGGAAGATCACGCGCTCCTCGAAGAGCTTCGCGTACGGGTCGTACTCACGCACGCCCTGCGAGGTGCGCTCGACGAAGCGCGGGATCACGTAACGGGACTCGGCGCTGGCGCCGGTGAACTCGGCCTGGCCGCTCTCGGCCTGCGCGTGCCCGAAGAGGCCGCTGCCGGGGAAGTTGTTCATCTCTGGTTTCTCCTGAGAAGGGAGGGGCTTGGGTGCTGGCTTCGGGGCGCTGAGCACGGGGCTCAGGCTCCGGTGCCGCCCCCGCCCGGCATACCGGCGGCGCTGGACATGATGTCGTCGATGAGGCCGTACTCCTTGGCCTCCTGCGGGTCGAACCAGCGGTCGCGGTCCGAGTCGCGCGTGACCTGCTCGACGGACTGACCGGTGTGGTGCGCCGTGAGCTCGGCCATCTTCTTCTTGGTGAGAAGCAGCCGCTCGGCGTGGATCTTGATGTCCGACGCGGAGCCCGCGAGACCTGCGGAGGGCTGGTGGATCAGGATCTCGGCGTTCGGCAGGGCGAAGCGCTTGCCGGGCGTGCCGGCGCTGAGCAGGAACTGGCCCATGGAGGCCGCCATGCCCATCGCGATCGTCACCACGTCGTTCTTGATGTACTGCATGGTGTCGTAGATCGCCATGCCGGCCGTGATCGAGCCGCCGGGGCTGTTGATGTAGAGGAAGATGTCCTTGTCCGGCTCCGCGGCAAGGAGCAGCAGCTGTGCGGTGATCTTGTTGGCAATGTCGTCGTCCACGGCCTGGCCGAGGAAAATGATCCGCTCGCCGAGCAGCCGGTTGTAGACCTGGTCGCCGAGGCCACCACCGATGGAGGGGTCGCCGGCGGCGGAGGGCATCAGATTCGTCACGTATCCACCTGCTCGTCTTACGACGGCGCCGGGCCGTCTCACGTCTTCTTGGGACCTGGGACCCCGCGTGCTCGCCGCTCCGGGGCGGCTTCGGGGACTCCCCTGCCCTCGTATTCATGGACCCTAACGCGCGGGGTCCCTCCGGGAATCCCGGAGAACCAACTGTTCGCTGTGAGCGCAGGTTCTGGCGGGGGCGCCTTGACCAGTGCCGGTCGTGCCCCGTAAGGGGCGCGGGGAACTGCGCGAGCAACCTCCACAAGCCGCACCCGCCATGGGTCTCGCCGCGGCAGACGCGCCTGCGGCCCCGTGGGGGCTGATCGCGCAGTTCCCCGCGCCCCCAAAGACACCGGGCCCCCGGGACCGAGAAGTCCTGGGGGCCCGGAGTTCGAGCGTCAGAGCGAGGCTCAGGCCTCGGTCTTCTCCTCGGAGGCGTCGGAGGTCGCCTCGGTCTGCTCACCCTCGGCGGCAGCCGTCTCGTCCTCGTCGTCGAGGTCGACGACCTCGCCGTTCGTGTCCTTGACCGTGGACGCCTCGACGACGACCGCGAGGGCCTTGCCGCGGGCGACCTCGCCGACCAGCATCGGGACCTGGCCGCCTTCGACGACGGCCTGGGCGAACTGGTCGGGGGACATGCCGGAGGACTGCGCGCGACGCATGAGGTGCTCGGTGAGCTCCTCCTGGTTCACGTTCAGCTTCTCCTTGTTGACGAGCTCGTCGAGGACGAACTGCGTCTTGATGCCCTTCTCGGCCTGCTCCTTGGTCTCGGCGTCGAACTCTTCCTCGGTCTTGCCCTGGATCTCCAGGTACTTCGCGAGGTCGAGGCCCATCTGGCCGAGCTGGTGGTTCACCAGGTTGTGCTTGCGGGTCTGGATCTCGTCCGCGAGGAGCTTCTCGGGGACGGGGACCTCGACCAGCTCGAGCAGCTTCTCCAGGACGCGCTCCTGGGCCTGCGTCGCCTGGTCGTACTGCTTCATGTTCTCGAGGCGCTTGCGGCTGTCGGCCTTCAGCTCGTCGAGGGTGTCGAACTCCGACGCGAGCTGCGCGAAGTCGTCGTCCAGGGACGGCAGTTCACGGGCGGCGACCTGGGTGACCTTGACGGTGACCTCGGACTCCTTGCCCGCGGCGGAGCCGCCCTTGAGCTCGGAGGTGAAGGTGGCCTCGCCACCGGCCTCCAGGCCCTTCACGGCGTCGTCGATGCCCTCGAGGAGCTCGCCGGAGCCGATCGTGTAGGAGACGCCGGACGCGACGCCGTCCTCCAGGACCTCGCCGTCGACCTTCGCCTCGAGGTCGATCGTCACGACGTCGCCGTCCTCGGCGGCACGCCCGACGGGGGACGTGGAGGCGAAGCGCTCGCGCAGCTCCTCGACGGCCTTGTCGACGTCCTCGTCGCTGACCTCGACCGCGTCGACCTCGACCTCGATGCCGGAGTAGTCCGGGATCTCGATCGCGGGACGGATGTCGACCTCAGCGGTGAAGTTGAGGGTCTCGTTGTCCTTCAGCTCGGTGATGTCCACCTCGGGCTGGCCCAGGACGTTGAGCTCGGCCTCGTTCACGGCCTCGGTGTAGAACTTCGGGAGCGCGTCGTTGACGGCCTCTTCGAGGACGGCACCGCGGCCGAAACGCTGGTCGATGACGCGGGCCGGGATCTTGCCCTTGCGGAAGCCCTTCACCGTGACCTGCTGGTTGATCTTCTTGTAGGCCGCGTCGAGGCTGTCCTTGAGCTCCTCGAAGGGCACCTCAACAGTGAGCCGAACCCGGGTCGGGTTCAGGGTCTCCACGGCGCTCTTCACGGTTCGGTCTCCTTGGGGCTGACTTCTTGGGATTGAGCCCGGCTCAGAGACACACGGGCACACAGCTTGCATAGTAACGGCAAGCGGGAGCCGAGCCACAATGTGATCTTGCGAGGGATATCTCGCTGGTCGGGGTGGCGGGATTTGAACCCACGGCCTTCCGCTCCCAAAGCGGACGCGCTACCAAGCTGCGCCACACCCCGTCGGTGCGACACGTAGGGTACATGCCCGCAGGCAGTGCGGCCCCCGGTTAAACGGGGGCGGCGAGGGGGGCGTGCGGCAAAGGCCCACGACCCGCTACGATGCTGTGCGTGCCGCGGCTTCCCCGTCGCTGGCGCGAACTGTGCGGGCGTAGCTCAATGGTAGAGCCCTAGTCTTCCAAACTAGCTACGCGGGTTCGATTCCCGTCGCCCGCTCTCGCGAGAAACCCCAGGCCGGATGCGGTCTGGGGTTTTCTGCGTTCCGGACGCCCGCGGGACCGGCACGGAGCACCGGAGGGCGCGGGTCCGTGAGAGGTCTTCGCGCCCCGCCCCATAACGGCTTCTTTGAGGGGCGCCAAGCCCGCCCTCAGGGACGTATCGCGCCGGATATGCGCCTTTCCGAGAGCCCGCGTCCGGGTCCGTGACGACGGCCGCGCCGCTCAGCGGGCCGGGCCTCCGCGCCGACCGCCCGTTTCCGGCCCGTCGGCCCCAACCATGACAAATGCACCCCTTGTGGCCCGGGGATCACCCCCGGACGATCGGTCCGACTTTCCCCCTACCCGCAGGAGAATCCGATGACCGATCGCCTGTCCCTCGGACCGGATGCCGCACGGCAGCTCGCGACCGCGACCAAGACCGTCCCGCAGATGCGGGGCATCACGCCCCGGTACCTGCTGCGGGCGCTGCCCTGGGTCGACGTGGACTCCGGCGTCTACCGCGTCAACCGCCGCCGCACCTACGTGCTCGGCGACGACCGCATCTCCACGTACGACGAGGACGGCACCGCCCGCGTGGTGCCCGGCGACTTACGCGAGGTGCCGTACCTGCGCGAGGCGGACGACGCCACCGTCGCCGAGCTCGCCGACGCCTTCACGGAGGTGACCTTCGAGCCGGGTCAGGTGCTCGCCCAGGAAGGGGACCCCGCCGACCGGCTGTGGGTCATCGTGCAGGGGCGGGCCGAGAAGCGGGTCACCGGGCGGTACGGCGAGGACGCGCTGCTCGACGTGGTCGGCGACGGGCAGTTCTTCGACCTCGCCGCGTGGACGGCCGAGGAGCCGCTGCCGTACCGCGTGCAGGCCCTCACCCGCGGCACCGCGCTCTGCGCCGACCGCTCGGCCCTCACCGCCGTCGCCGAGCGCGACGAGGGGACGCGTACGGCGATGGAGGCCTACGTCGCCGACGACGGATCGCTGCCGGGCGGCGAGGTGCCGGTGGATCTGGCCTCGGGGCACGTGGGCGAGCCCGACCTGCCCGGGACCTTCGTCGACTACGAGGACGCGCCCCGCGAGTACCACATGACGCTCGCCCAGACCGTGCTGCGCGTGCACACCCGCGTCGCCGACCTCTACAACGGCCCCATCGACCAGACCCGGGCACAGGCCAACCTGACCATCGCGGCGCTGCGGGAGCGGCAGGAGGCCTCGCTCCTGAACCACCCGGAGTTCGGCCTCTTCAACAGCGTCTCCGCCGGGCAGCGCGTGCAGGCCCGTACCGGGGCGCCCACCCCCGACGACCTGGACGAGCTTCTCGCGAAGGTGTGGAAGCAGCCCGGCTACTTCCTCGCGCACCCCAAGGCGATAGCCGCGTTCGGGCGGGAATGTACGCGGCGGGGTGTGCCCCCGGTGACGGACAGCCGGTTCGGCAGTCCGCTGCTGACCTGGCGCGGGGTGCCGCTGCTGCCGTCCGACAAGGTGCGGTTCAGCAACGGCGCGGGCGCCCACGCGGGCACCACGGAGATCCTCCTGATGCGGACGGGCGAGGCCGAGCAGGGCGTGGTCGGGCTGCGGCCTGCCGAGGTCCCCGACGAGGTCGAGCCCGGTCTGTCCATGCGGAACATGGGAGTCGACAACAAGGGCATCACGTCCCACCTGATGACGGCGTACTTCAACACGGCGGTGCTTGTGGAGGACGCCATCGCCGTCCTCCAGAACGTCGAGGTGGGCACGTACCATGACTATTCGTAATCTTTTGAGCCCGGTGGCCCCGCCCGCGGCCGCGCCGCCGACCGCTACCCCTCCGGTCGCCGAGCCCGCCGCCGCTCCCCAGGTCGTGCAGCCCGCCACCGCACCCGGCGACTTCTCCGCCGAGGCGGTGCGCCAGGACTTCCCGATCCTGCACCGCACGGTCAACGGCCACCCGCTGGTCTGGCTCGACAACGCCGCCACCACCCAGAAGCCGCGCCAGGTCATCGAGGCCCTCACGGCGTACTACAGCACCGCCAACTCCAACATCCACCGCGGCGCCCACACCATGGCCCGCGAGGCGACGGAGCTGTACGAGGGCGGGCGGGCCGCCGTGGCCTCGTTCCTGGGGGCCGAGTCGCCGGAGACCGTCGCGTTCACGCGCGGCACCACCGAGGCGATCAACCTGGTCGCCCAGACCTGGGGGCGGGCCAACCTCGGCCCCGGCGACGACATCCTCGTACCCGTCCTGGAGCACCACTCCGACATCGTCCCCTGGCAGCTGATCGCCAAGGAGACGCGGGCCAGGGTGGTCCCCGTACCGCTGGACGCCGACGGGCAGATCGACCAGGCGGCCTTCGCCGATCTGCTGTCCTACCGGACCCGGCTGGTCGCGATCAGCCACGCGTCGAACGTGCTCGGGACCGTACCGCCGGTCAAGGAGATGACCGCGCTCGCCCACCGCTACGACGCCAGGGTGCTCGTGGACGGTGCCCAGGCTGTCGCGCATCTGCCGGTCGACGTGCAGGACCTGGGCGCGGACTTCTACGCCTTCTCCGGGCACAAGCTGTTCGCGCCCACGGGCATCGGCGCCCTGTACGCGAAGCCGGAGGTCATGGCGGCCCTGAAGCCGTGGCAGGGCGGCGGCAACATGATCGAGTCCGTCTCCTTCGACCGGACGGCGTTCGCTGCCGCGCCGCACCTCCTGGAGGCGGGCACCGGGCACATCTCCGGGGTGGTCGGCCTCCTTGCGGCGCTGAACTGGCTGACCGGCTTCGACCGGGACGCCGTCGCGCGGTACGAGAACGCGCTCATGGCGTACGCGCACCAGGCCATGGCCACCGTGCCGGGGCTCTCCCTGCTGGGCGCGGCGCCCGACCGCATCGCGGTGCTGACCTTCACGCTCGCGGGCCAGGACCCGGCCACGGTCGCCGACTGGCTCGACCGCGACGGCATCGCCGTCCGCGCGGGCCATCACTGCGCGCAGCCCGCCCTCGCGCACTACGGCCTGGAGTCGGCGGCCCGTGCCTCGCTGTCGCTCTACAACACGTCGGAGGAGGTGGACCGGCTGGTGGCCTCGTTGCGGGGGCTGCAGGAAGCGTCCTGAAAAAGGCTCTGCCGGTGCCGGGATGCCCCGGGGCGCGAACCGGGCCGTCCCGGGACGCGGACCGGGGCGGAACCGGCGTCGGCCGCCTCCGCGCGCGCGTCTTCCCGAAAGGCCTCAGAAACTGATCGAGTTGATGGTCTCCGCCAGCTGGTTCAGGAAGCGGTTTATGGAAGGCGCCATGCCGGTCGAGGCGAGGAAGAAGCCGAAGAGCACCGCGGCGATCGCGGGACCCGTCTTGAGCGACCCCCCGCGGATCAGCACCACAAGGATGATCGCCAACAGCAGCACGACTGACAGCGAAATGGCCACACTGATCACACCCTAGGTCGGTCGCTCTCCCGGCCCGGGGGGTACGGCCCCGCACACCCCCGCCAGGGACCATCGTGCCACCAACCGGCCCCCTGTATGCGGCCGGTGACACATCGTCGGCCAAGGCTTCCCGGATCACGGTGCGCGGCGTCGCCCCGCGGGCGCCTCAACGGCGCACCGCCGCACAGCAATTCGAGGACCTGCGGGCATCGGGAATTCAACGTGACCGTTGCCGGCACCACACAGGACGTTCGCAGGAAATTCGAATTGTCGCCAGAGGCACACCCCAGGGGCGTAACTTCACCGAACTCCCCCGGCAATCGGACATTTCACCAGAGTCCCCCGCGGGCGTTATGCACCATTTAAACCGGATGAGTTGCGACGTAACGGACAGAACGCAGCCGCATCTCGCTGCCAACTCGGCCGATTCCCGGGTGCCCGGTACCCATTAAGCGGGATTCGCCTCCGCGATTGACAGAGACGGAGATGACGAAAGCAACGGGGTTTTACGAAATCGACGCCGCGGCACTAGGGTGCCTCAGATGTTCCACGCTGCCACCACCCCCGCAGGCGCAGTGCGGTCCCGGGTCGTCTCACCGAGCTCTTGGTGGGAGGGCCTGTGACCAACTCGGTGCACCCGCACGGACGCCACCGGGCGCCGCTCCCCCCGGCCCAGGTACCGGTGGACGGAGTCCCGGCTCCTCGCGCCCATCATCCGACCCCGCAGGCCGCCGCGGCTCCCCCCACCCCGAGCGGCCAGAGCACCACCCAGAGCGGATCGAAGCCCGCCAAGCAGCGCGACGCGTTCTTCGACAACGCCAAGTACCTGGCGATCGTCCTCGTGGCGATGGCTCACGCATGGGAACCCCTGACGGAT
Organism: Streptomyces sp. NPDC058308; assembly: GCF_042880275.1. Taxonomy (NCBI): domain Bacteria; kingdom Bacillati; phylum Actinomycetota; class Actinomycetes; order Kitasatosporales; family Streptomycetaceae; genus Streptomyces; species Streptomyces sp. NPDC058308. The sequence continues at coordinate 1,007 of NZ_JBHVZA010000006.1, read as the reverse complement.
CACAGCCGCGCCGCCGAGGCGCTGTACATGACCGTCTACACCTTCCACATGCCCGCGTTCATCCTGATCTCCGGCTACTTCTCGCGCAGCTTCGACATGCGGGCCGACCGCCTCAAGCGGCTGGTCACCGGCGTCGCCGTGCCGTACGTCATCTTCGAGGTCGCGTACTCCCTCTTCAAGCGCTGGGCGGACGACGACCCGGGCCACCCGATCAGTCTGCTCGACCCCTGGTACCTCACCTGGTTCCTGGTGGCGCTCTTCGTGTGGCGGCTCACCGTGCCGCTGTGGAAGATCGTGCGCTGGCCGGTGCCGCTCGCCCTGGCCATCGCCATGCTCGCCGTGATCTCACCCGACATCGGCGACGACCTCGACCTGCAGCGCGTCCTGCAGTTCATGCCGTTCTTCGTGCTCGGTCTCTTCATGAAGCCCGAGTACTTCCAGCTGGTGCGCCGCCGTGAGGTGCGGATCCTGTCGGTGCCGGTCTTCGCGAGCGCGCTCCTCCTCGCGTACTGGGCCGCGCCCCGGATGACCTCCGTGTGGTTCTACCGCCGGGACAGCGCCCAGGAGTTGGGCGTCCCGTGGTGGGTCGGCATCGTGATGACGCTGGCGCTCTTCGGCTGCTCCGTGGTCCTCACCGCGTGCTTCTTCGCGTGGGTGCCGCGCCGCACGATGTGGTTCACGGTCCTCGGCGCCGGCACGCTGTACGGCTACCTGCTGCACGGCTTCCTCGCCAAGGGCTCCCGTTTCTGGGGCTGGTTCGACACCTACGACTGGCTGCACCAGCCGGCCGGCGAGATCTTCGTGTCGGTGGTCGCCGCGAGCGTGGTGACCCTCCTGTGCACGCCTCCCGTACAGCGGATGTTCCGTTTCGCGATGGAGCCCAAGATGGAGTGGGCCTTCAAGCGGGACGCGGCGGCGCTGGCCCGGGAGCGGACCTGGACCAAGGCGACGTAGCGCCCCCGCGCCACGGACCCGGCAAAGGCGCGCCCGGCGGTGTACTTCACCGC